>DATISD010000158.1:0-9063 GCA_035469005.1 Pyrinomonadaceae bacterium
AGAAGGCCGAGCGTCAGCAAGGGCAGCTTTGGAGTGCGGCGACTTGTCGCCGCTTTTCTTCGGGCAGTCCAAGCCTCGTGGCCACTTCGCTTTGCCGGCGCACTCCAAATCGGGCTTCTGACACGCTTCAATCAGCAGCAACCCTGGCGCTCAACCTGATTTCGTTGGGAGCTGACGGGTCATTTACAACTTCGACCGGGGCCTGCCACTTAAGCGTCTTGATGCGACAAGTTCCCGTGTTGTCATCGCGGCAGTAAACTAGCGTGAATGACGCCTGGATATCAGCGGATCCGACACCGATTCCCAGCGGAACTCTAAGAGGAAGTGAGATGACTTTGCCCGTCTTGTTGGCGTTCGCTGAAGGCGTTTTCAATTCTCCGGGCCCCTGAGCGAACGAAATCGTATAACGCTGTGGAGCGGCCGGATTTAGATGATAGCCGGCCGGCAACTCAACACTAATAACAACCTGTGAATCGGCTGCGCGAAGCTTTTGAATCGGTAGGGTGATTTCCTGTGCGTTTGGTGCTACTTCGTCATTCGTCGCGGTTTGATTCGATGCCGGCGGCTGCAGTCCCTTGATTTGCAGCGTCTTCGTTTCTTTCGTTTTCAAATCGACGACCCGAATCGCATGATTGTTTGTATCGGCGACGTAAAGTTTGTCGGTTGTTACAGCCAATCCGCCGGGCTCGTAGAAGGACGGTTTGTTTCCATCTGCTTGTCCGGGTTTTCCTGAACCGGCGAAGGCATTAACGGATCGCCTGCCGGGATCCAATAACTTGATTTTGTGATTGTAGGTGTCTGCGATCAGCAGCTTATCGTTCCAGCGCGCCAATCCTAGCGGATGTTGTAAACGTACTTCGTCTTCAAATCCGTCCCGGTCGCCAAAATCAAATAAGTCGCCACCGACCAGCGTCCGCACTTTTGCACCAGGGCCGAGATTGATCGCGCGAATGATGTTAGCTTCGGCGTCCGACACAAACAAGGTCTTTCCATCAGTCGCCAGGGCTGAAGGCTGTGCGAAACCCGCTTCGCCGACCGGTCCGTCGATGCGAGCTTCACGGCCTGAGCCGGCGAAGGTCGAAACCTGCTGCTTGTCCAGGTCCAACTGCCAAATCTGATGCGGACCAGCCATGGCAATGTAAAGCGTGCGTCCGACCAGCTGTAAATCCCAGGGCGAGTTCAAGGGCACTTTGCGCGCTGGTCCTGAATATCCGTATTCGCGCATCTGCTCTCCCGTGCCGGCTATGGTTGTGACCGTTTTCGCTTTCAAATCCATCTGGCGAATCAAATGATTCTCGGTGTCGGCGACATAAAGCGTTTCGCCATCCAAAACCATCCCCTGCGGGCGAAAGAACGTTGCGCGTTCAAAAGCGCCATCATCGGCGCCATGCGTGCCCGTCCCGACTGTTTCGAATAACGTGCCGTCGAGCCGCACGATTACGATGCGATTGTGATCTGAATCAGCGATGAACAGACGATTGTTCTTTTCATCAGCCACAATCTTGCCGGGGAATGCTAAAGGCAGGTCGCCAACTTTCGCTTTTTCCAAAACCAGTTTTAGCGGCGCATCGTTCAGCTCCCCGCGCTTGCGAAACTCGGCAATCGTATCCCCGATGACTTTGTCGAGCGCTTCATAACCGCCCTCACCGGACAGTCTCCCGATTATGTAGCCCGCGGGATCGATAAGATATCGCGTGGGCCAGGCGTTAACCGCGTATGCTTTCCAAATCTTGAAGTCGGCGTCGTTGACGATGGGGTGCTCGATCTCGTAACGCAGAATGATGCGGCGAATGTTCTCAGTGTTTTTCTCGTTGTCGAATTTTGCTGAGTGGACACCGATGACGACCAACTCGTTCGGATATTTCTTTTCCAGCTTTTTCAGATCGGGAATGATGTGCATGCAGTTGATGCAGCCGTAAGTCCAGAAATCCAGGAGCACGACTTTGCCTTTGAGCCCGGCAAGTGAGAGTGGCTTGTCGGTATTCAACCAACCACGATCACCGGTCAGCTCCGGGGCGCGAATTTTCGAACGTTCCTGCACAGGCATTTCCAACCCTTTCGATGAATACTTAGATCGAGAATGAATGCGAGTACCGAATGCAACGGCGACCAGAAGTAAAAATACAGTGGCGGCGGCGGCAGTCAGCTTGCGGCTTTGCCGCAACACGCCGCGGCAAGCCTTTGCCTTACCGATCGGATGCTTACGTCTGGCTGCCGACACCATTTCTCAACCTTCGAGAATCTGATCTAACTTCTCAGTGGCTCTTCTTAGATGCGGAATTGTAATCGACCCGCCCACCACCAACGCCACGTTGAAGGCGTCCATGAATTGTTCGCGCGTTACCCCAACATCGGCGCATTGCTTGATGTGATAAGTAATGCAGTCGTCACAGCGCAAGACGATCGAACCCGTTAAGCCCATCAGCTCTTTAGTCTTCTTGTCCAAAGCGCCGTCTTCATAGGCTTGCGTGTCGAGGGCAAAAAATCGCTTGATGCCGAGGTGCCCACTGCCAAGAAGCTTCTCGTTCATCTCCGCGCGATAACGATCGAATTCGTCCATTACAGTAGTCCCCTTCAAGTTGTCTCTGTCACCAGCCGACCGTGAGGCACCAGACTGCCCGCCCTTTACGGCCGGCTCTTCTGATACCGATAACCAACTGCTGTCCGATGCTACGCGAATGTATCACAGAGCTATCGTATGCCTGTATCTGTTGAAAATCAGGATACCCGGCGAAACGGTACGCACGCCTCTGGCGCGCCGCCGGAAAAAATGGCAGGCTTTTAGCACGCCAGAGGCGTGCGTACCGAATGGATTGACACCCTTTCACTCTCATGTTTTCATGCCCGAGCATCAACGGCACACCAAGATGAACATCCCTGAACCACATGCCCGGAATGCGCCGGAGGAACCGCAACTGCGAGACTTGTTTTCTTTTGAGGCCGGCGGGCAAACATTCGCCGTGTTCGCGGAAGAGGTGGAGGGCACGGCTGACTCGAAAAATGTGGCCGCCCTGCCGCACGCCCCACCTGCCGTTCTGGGTGTTTTGTGCGTGCGCGGTCGAATGTTAACCGCGCTCGATCCGGTAGCGCTCTTGACTGGCGAGCGCCTCACCTGGCCACGGGAAGTGCCGTGCGTCGTCGCCTTGCGAGGGGACGAGCAACTGGCGCTCGCCGCTGAATCGTTTGGCAGCACGATTACAATTTTCGAGACCGATATTGAAGCGATGGCCGACAGCGGCCCAGACGCCCGCGCCGTCGTAGGAATTCTGCGCCACGGGGGCGCAGAGATTCGCGTTTTGAGTGTTCCCAGATTGTTTGCAGCTGCTTTTCAACGAACGGAGCGGCGACGACGAAGGTTCTAAAACTGCCGTTTTTACTAATGATTTGTCGAAAATCCGGAGTCCAGTCAGAATTTTCAGACACACCCATTTGCTGTGGCCGCCACGCCTAAATTCGGCTTGCCTTTAGACGCGCTGGCCTGTCATACTTGCCCGCGTTTAGTCCTGCTCTCGCGCCATACTGCTGATGGCGCCGGTCCGCGCTGGGAAGGCGACGATGTTCGGCTGTAGAGAGAGTGAGGTTAGTTGTCAACTTGTTAGGAGCGGCTCTCGCCGAAGCTAGAGCACCGGATGCGTCGCGTTCCGCCCCGAAGGTACTACCTTCAGATTGAAAGACCCGTCCGAGCTTCCCATAGTATTTAAGAGGTAGAATCAGGATGGCTACGAAACTTTACGTCGGGAACCTACCGTTCCAGACAACCAGCGACGAGTTGCGGGATCATTTCGCGCAAGCGGGTAACGTTGAATCAGCATCAGTCGTGGAAGATCGCATGACGGGCCGCTCGCGCGGCTTTGGTTTTGTCGAGATGGCTAGTCCCGAAGAAGCCGCTGCGGCAATTGAACAACTTAACGGAAAAGAGTTTGGCGGTCGCAATTTAACCGTGAATGAAGCTCGCCCAAGAACCGACCGCGGACCTGGCGGTTATGGTGGCGGTGGCAATCGTGGCGGGGGCTACGGCGGCGGTGGTGGCGGTTACGGCGGCGGCCGAGGACGCGACAAAGATCGCGATCGTCGGGGCAGCCGCAACGACCGCGAGCCGCGTTGGTAAGTCTTTAGCGCAAGGCCGGCGTATCTGGGTTGCGCCCTGCTTTTCTAGCTCAGGTTCAAAAGGCAAAGTCGAATGGCGCTTAAGCGTCGAGTTCGATCTTTGCATTTTTGTTTTGGTACGCGGAAGCTCCCTCTCCCTCTGGGAGAGGGCTGGGGTGAGGGAGTTACGGCACGCTAAGCCCTCACCCTAACCCTCTCCCAAAGGGAGACGGAACAAAGCTAAGAACGCTCTGCCGGCGCACTCCAAATTACTTCCGTGACTCCGGCGTAATCTTTAACTTTAATCGTTCGCCGCCGCGGACGACCTCAATCTCGTATTCCTGGCCGCCTTTCATTTCGCCCAGCGCGTAGGTGTAATCGTAAACGTTCTTCACGTCGTGCCCGGCGATCTTCACTATCTTATCGCCGGCCTTCAATCCCGCTTTCGCTGCCGGCGACGCGTCGCGGACGCCATCGAGAAGTAAGCCATCACTGGAATCAGCATAGTTCGGAATCGTGCCGAGGTAGACGCGAAAACCACCCGCACGTCCCTGCGATTCGCTCTTGGCAACGGCGTAAGTCGGCCGCTTGTCGCTCTTATCGAGGTCGCGAATGATGCGCTCGACGAATGAGACGATCTTCGCTTCGCCTTCATAGTTGATTTTTTCGGCTGTATCTGAAGGCTTGTGATAATCGTTATGCGTGCCGGTCCAGAAGAAGAGGACGGGAACTTGTTTGCCGTAGAAAGAAGAGTGATCGCTGGGGCCAAAGCCGTCCTCATTGAGCGTGAGATCGAATCGCTTGCTCAGATCATAATTGCCTGCGGGATTACTCTCGGAGGTCATCGGCATCGGCATGCCGGACACCTTTATCGACGCAACTGTCACGCTTGTCGCGTTGTTATTGTCGATTAACGATCGCCACTCGCTGGCAGTGCCAACTCCGCCAACGATTAGGTTCCGCTCTTTCAATCTGCCGATCATGTCCATATTGATCATCGCGATAGTGTTCGCCAGCGGCACCGCGGGATGATTAACGTAGTAACTCGAACCGATAAGTCCTTCTTCTTCACCACTGAAAGCAATGAAGACGATTGTGCGGCGCGGTTTCGGAGTTTGAGTTGAAAGCCGGCGGGCAAGCTCAATCAGGGCGGCTGTGCCGGAGGCATTGTCATCGGCGCCGTGATGAATTTCGCCTTCGCGCGGCGCCAGACTGCCTTCGCCGCCGCGACCCAAATGATCGTAATGCGCGCCGAGAACGATAGCTTCGTTTTTCAATTTCGGATCGCTGCCGGGCAGGATACCGATAATGTTGAATGACGGTGATTCACGGCGATTAACGTTTGCGTCGAACGTTACCGTTCGTCCCGTGATCGGAACTCTTAGCGTGCTGCCGGCGGCCTGTCTTACGTCGGCAACTTTTGTGAACTCAGACAGCGTCGCATCGGAAGCGCCCAAAAGTTTCACTGCGAGCTTTCGTGAAACGACCAGCAAGGGAATCCCGGCTTCACCGGCATTGTCATAAGAAAGTCGCGACAGCCGGTCGTCTTTTAGCTTGTCTTCGGCAGAAATGATCAATAAGGCGCGAGCTCCCGCCGCGCGGGCCGCTGCGGCTTTGAAGCGAATCTGTCCGGCCTGCGTAAACTGCCCGTGCGGATTGTCGCCGTCGGGCGAGCCGGCAAATACAATTGCCACGCGATCCCTGGCGTCCGCGCCCGCATAATCGTCGTACTTCAATTCAGCCGACGAAATTCCATAACCGGCGAAAACCATTTCGGCTGACTTGAGCGAGCCGTTTGAAGAAAAGCCCAACGGCATCCAGTCTTCGCCAACCAGGAACTGTGCGGAGTCAGGGTTTACCAGGAACAAATTGTTCTTTCCCAGCTCAACGCTCGATACAAACGGAAACGGTTGCAGATACCGCGCCCGGTTCTCACCCCGCGTACGCGCGGGCCGCGCCAGGTCCATTCCCGGCCGCAGACCAAGCAGACTGAATTCGCCGGCGATGTAATGCGCGGCCCCATTTGCGCC
Organism: Pyrinomonadaceae bacterium; assembly: GCA_035469005.1. GTDB lineage: Bacteria > Acidobacteriota > Blastocatellia > Pyrinomonadales > Pyrinomonadaceae > UBA11740. The sequence continues at coordinate 6,117 of DATISD010000158.1, forward strand.
TGGTGTGCCGGTGCGCCGTCCTTCGAGCGCATCTGAAGCCAGGTATTCGATGGCTTGTCTGAGGCGATTGACGCTGGTGGCTTGTTGAGGCTGTTGCGCAATCGCGGCAGTCAGTGACAGCGCGATAAGGAGTACGAGACTGGAAATCTTGCGAATCATAAAACCCTCAGATTCTTAGCGGCTTTGCCGCTTAATGTGCGGAAAGGCTGCGCCTTTCCGTAATGTGCTCTCGAAATAATCGGCGAGACTGCGCCTCGCTTTGCAGCCAGGATGCCTGCGCTCCCGGTTTCACTCAACCCAATCGGCGATAAAAATATTTGTGTCGCCTGTCTTTGCGGCGTTGCGGTTCGAAGCGAACACCAGCTTTTTGCCGTCAGGCGAAAACATCGGAAAGCCGTCGAAAGTATCGTTGAAAGTGATTCTCTCCATTCCGCTGCCGTCGACATTAATTATGTAAAGATCGAAATCCCGCCCTTTCGGATCGGCGGTGTTCGACGAAAATATTATGCGCTTGCCGTCGGGAAAAAAGTAAGGCGCAAAACTGGCCTTATTGAGTTTCGTTACCTGACGCTTATTCGATCCGTCCGCGTCCATCACCCAAATGTCCAGCACTGTCGGCCGAATCAAATTCTGTTTAAGCAGCGAGGTATAGTCCGCTTTCTCTTTTTCAGTCTGCGGATGATAAGCCCGATAGACGATCTGCTTGCCGTCATAAGACCAGAACGGTCCACCGTCGTAACCAAGCTCGTTCGTAAGTCGCTTCACGTTCCGACCCGTAGCATCCATCGTGTAGATGTCCAGATCACCGTCACGCTTTGAAGTGAAGACCAACTTGCCTCCGCGATTGATTGTCGTCTCCGCATCATAGCCGGGCGTTCTGGTAAGTTGTTTCAGATTCGAGCCGTCCGGATTGGCGGTGAAAATATCAAACGTATCGTAGACTGCCCAGACATAGCCCTGAGAAAAATCGGGCCGCGGCGGACATTGCTTCCCACCCAGATGCGTCGATGAATAAAGAATGCTCTTGCCGTTCGGAAAAAAGTACGAGCAGGTCGTGCGCCCATCGCCGGTCGAAACCATCTTCACGTCTGACCCGTCAACATTCATCGTGTAAATCTGATCGCATTCGTGGCCGTCGCGCGTCGATTGAAAAATTAATTTCCTGCCATCGGCCGAAAAGTAAGCTTCAGCATTCTCTCCGCCAAAAGTCAGTTGTTTGATGTTGCGAAGATGTTTTTCCTGAGGCAGGGCGAGATCGGTCTCTTGAGTAGAAGTGCTTCCGCGATCGAAAACACCCAGCGAATGCAAAAGCAAAAGAATCACCAGACAGGGTTTAATGAAAGACATTTCAGTTGTACTCGTAGCTGCTTAGATCGGTTGGGAACTATCAACTAACGCGCTTCTCGTCTGGTACTTTTAGGTGGGGCTGTCATTAGTGACCGCAGGGCTTCGTTTACCGAGTCAGAATCGGTAAAAACCTTTGATACCTCCGGGTCCAGCAGCACGACCACCCGATCCGTCGCAATCCGCCCCGCAAACCGATTGGGCCTTGCCTTCGTATAATCAAAGTCATATTCAGGTCGCATGGCTTTGGAGCGCTGGCCGCTGATTTTATTGCTTGACGTTTTCTTCATAAGCTTTCCGTTCTTTCGCCGTAGGCAAACGCGAGCTGATTATGCGGATTCTCTCATCTGGGCTCTCGGTAAAACAAACCAGGACCAACCGATTATTTATTGAATGTCCGACGATTATTTCACGCCTTTCATTCCCAGAATGTAATTCGTCATCAAAAATTCGAGCGAGGCGATCGTCAAAAACCGTGGTTGCTTCATCGAAGCTAACGCCATGTCTTATCAAATTCGATTTGGCTTTTGCATCGTCCCATTCGAACCGGTAAGCCATAAGCTTTCATCTTGTAAGTCTGTACTACAAACTGCGCTAAAAACTATAGCTTGGACATCAAGACTTCACGAATCTCATTGTCACTGTACATCCCATCGGTGCGCAAAGCATAAGCGCAATGCATCTCCAGCACGCCGCCGTCAAAACTAAGCCTCACAAACTTTAGTCTGTTGAATAACCCGAGTCGACCACAGACTGAAGTCTCTGCCACTAGACGTCAGCCGTTTCCGCGTTCGAAATCCTTCATGAAGGCAACCAACGCCTCGCAACCTTCGCGTGGGAAGGCATTGTAAATCGAGGCACGAATACCGCCTACTGAGCGATGGCCTTTCAAGCCATCCAGGCCCTGGGCGGTCGCTTCACTACAGAATTTCTTCTCGAGATCTTCAGATGGCAGACGCCAGGTGACATTCATCATCGAGCGCGAATCCGGATCGGCGTGACCGCGATAGAAATCGGTGGCGTCGATGGCATCGTAAATCAATTTGGCCTTGGCTTCGTTTTCCTGGCGCATCGCGGCGAGTCCGCCTTTGTCTTTCAGCCACTTGCACACCAGATTCAGAATATAAATTCCCCAGGTGTTAGGCGTGTTGTAGAGCGACTTATTCTTCACGTGTGTGTTGTAGTCAAGCATGGTGGCCAGGCCTTCGCGCACGTGCGGTAAAAGATCCTCGCGAATAATCACCACCGTAACGCCGCTTGGTCCCATGTTCTTCTGCGCGCCCGCATAGATGAGTCCATATTTGTCTACGGGAATCGGCTTGGAGAGGATATTCGACGACATGTCCGCCACCAGCGGCACGCCGGCCACGTCAGGTTCGGCTTTGAACTCGACGCCTTCAATCGTCTCGTTCGAAGTAATGTGAACGTAAGCCGCGCGCGGATTAAGTTGCAGCTCATCCTGATTAGGCACGCGGGTGAATCCACCGTCCGCCATGTTCGCGGCCATGTCCGCGGTGCCGAATTTCTGCGCTTCTTTTACCGCCTTCTTGCCCCAACTCCCGGTGACGATGTAATCAGCGCTCGAATCGAGCGAAAGAAAATT
>DATISD010000159.1:0-6595 GCA_035469005.1 Pyrinomonadaceae bacterium
TGAGAATTAACCATCCCGCGCGTTTGACAAAGCAGCTTTTCCAGCCATACTGAAATCAGTTTGACGGGACGTGGCGCAGCCTGGTAGCGCGCACGCTTGGGGTGCGTGAGGTCGCTGGTTCGAATCCAGTCGTCCCGACCAATCGCGAGAGGCTTTCCGATTTCCCAACGGAAGGCCTCTTTGTTGTTTTGAGGCAGTGGTTATTTTCGGAGAGCTGCCGCTGCTGTTTGAATTCGTGGTGCTGCGATCGCTTTCGGGATGGTTTGATTGAGTTTTGATTACTGCTGAGCGGCTACGGAGTCGGCGTCTCAACGGATTTGCCGGCGACGGCGTCCGTAAAACTGCCCGCCAGGGTTAGCACACACATCATTTCGTATTCCGGATGCTTACCGCAGGAAAGGCCTGCAACTCGGTAATCAGCACTCATGACGCGCTTCCGATGACCACGAGTGGCGAAGCCGTCGTCAATCAGCCACGTCAAAACTCTTTCACGTGCTGACTCTTTACCATATGAGAGATTCTCGCCGATGCCGCCCTGCCACGTGCCGAAGGGTTTGACCCGGTCTTCGATCATCAAGCCCGAACCTGTGCTCTTGTGACCGGTGGCGCCCGAACTACTTTGTTCTTGCATGTGGGCCGCCGCCGCCTTACACAAACCCTGTGACATTGTGAACGGCCCTGGCGGTTTAAGGGTGCGAAGGAACGCGATCGCATCCTCTACGGCTGCCCATCCTTCCTGGGTTTCCAGCGTCCCTTTGTAGACCTTGCCGGCGAACAAGGGTTTAAGCTTTTCCAGATAGGATGCGTAGATGTCCGGGTGGGCACGCGCCTCATTGATCTCATTAAAAAGGTCCTGCTCATATTTCGACAGCTTGCTTCCGGTTGAGTCGGGCATGCCTTGAGAATGCATTGTTGATGAATTCGAGGTTGCAACGACAATCACCAGTGAAGACAGGATTGAGAGGAGCAACAGCTGTACTTTCATCGGGGGAACTCCTTTTCTTGCAAGCAGAGAAGAACCATCCGGGGATTTACTTTATTGCGACGTTGTCGGATACGTGCGGGCCTAAACCTATAGAAAGCGGGGCAGGCTGTCAATCGAGCAGTAGACAGCCGGAGCGTTAGCGTTTAGCATCTGAGTGGTAGTGCCCCCCAGAGGCCGAAAGCAACTAGTTTCTTCATGGCAATTCGGCACCCACCTGATGATCATATCCACCGCGTCGTTCGGGGCGGACGCGTGCCGCCGCCGCGCGTTGTACGTTATCAGGAAACCCAGGCTGGTTTTCTCCGCCGGCTCCTGCGATTTTTCTTCAAACCCTATTTTGTAATTCCCGCAGTGCTCGTCACGGTAGTCGCGGTCACTGGTTTTGCCTATTACTGGATTGTCTTTTCCGCACGCATCGATAATCTCCTGCGCGGCGAGGTATTCACGCGCTCGGCCGGCATCTACGCCGCACCAAAATTGATTCGGGCCGGCCAGAACATTTCTGAAGAAGACCTGCTCACATATTTGAAGCGGGCCGGCTACGTTGACAGAAACCAACAGGCAGACAGCAACAGAGGCCGCTACAGCGTGAGTGGTCAAACGTTGGAGATCGATCCCGGCGCAGATTCTCTGGTTGATGGCGCGCGCCCCTTTGAGCCGCTGCGAGTCGAGTTTAGTCGTGGGGGAAAATCGATCGCCTATCTGACTGACCGGCAAAACGGCGCGCATCTTGACAAGGCCCAGGTTGAACCTGAGTTGATTAGTTCGGTAACCGGTCGTGAACGCGCCAAACGCCGCGTGATTGGCTTTAACGATTTGCCGCCGGATCTGGTCCAGGCAATTACCGTCACGGAAGATCGATCATTCTTCGAGCATTACGGCGTTAACATTCGCGGCATCATTCGCGCCCTGTTGCGACGTTATGACAGCGATCCGAGTTCGCCGATCGCTCGCCAGGGCGGATCGAGCATCACGCAGCAGCTTGTCAAGAATTTGCTGCTCTCGCCGGAACGCACGCTCAAGCGCAAACTTGCCGAAGCTTACATGTCGGTGATTTTGGAGACACGACTCTCGAAGCAGGAGATTTTTGCGCTTTATTGCAACCAGGTTTACCTTGGGCAGCAATCCGGTTTCTCAATCAACGGATTTGGCGAGGCGGCCAGTGCCTACTTCAACAAAGACGTCACGAATCTAACCTTGCCAGAGTCGGCCTTTCTGGCCGGTCTGATTCGCAGCCCCAACCGTTACAACCCAGCGCATGATCTCGAAACCGCGCGTTCTCGTCGCAACCAGGTACTCGAGTCGATGGCCGAAACTGGCGCGATTACCGACGAACAGGCGAAACAAGCAGAAGCGGTTGAATTGAAGTTGGCGCCCGCCAAGGGGCGAATCGATATTTCTGACGCTCCCTATTTCGCTGATTACGTTCAGAATCAACTCGGTGATTTGATTGCCGGCGAAGGGGCCGATCATTTGCGCATCTACACTTCGGTCGACATGGACTTGCAGCGCGCTGCGTATTCCGCAGTGACGAAACAACTGACGGCGCTCGATAAAATCGAGGCCAGGCGCGCGCCGGAAGGGACCGTGCAGGCTGCGCTGGTGGCGATGAATGCCCACACCGGCGAGATCGTCGCGATGGTCGGAGGGCGAGATTACTCGAAGAGCCAGCTCAATCGCGTCGAGGCTTTACGCCAACCGGGATCGGTATTCAAACCGTTCGTGTATGCGACTGCGTTGAACACAGCTTATGATCCGATTCCGCGAGTCATTACTCCCGCCACGGTCTACCAGGACGAGCCAAAAACTTTCACCTACGATAATCAGGAATATTCGCCCGGCAACTTTGGCGATAAGTACTCAATGCAGCCGGTGACCTTGCGCGACGCGATGGTCCATAGCCTCAACGTGGTTACTGTTGATGTGGCCATGGAAGTTACCATCGGACGCGTTATGACTCTGGCTGCCAAAGCCGGTTTGCCGCGCGTCTCGCGTGCCTACCCGGCGATGGCTTTGGGCACCGCTGAGGCAACTCCCTTACAGATTGCTTCCGCTTACACTGCATTCGCCGCGAATGGGACGCGGACGGCGCCGATAGGAATAACGCGGGTCACAACCGGCAACGGCGCGACGATCGCGCAACCGACTGCGCAGAAGAACGAAGTGCTGCGTCCTGAGATTGCTTATGTCATGACATCGTTCATGAAGGACGTCGTGAATCGTGGCACCGGCGCTCCGGTCCGCGCGCGCGGTTTCAAGTACAACGTGGCAGGCAAAACCGGAACTTCGCGCGATGGATGGTTTGCCGGGTACACGCCCGACCTGGTCTGCGTCGTTTGGGTTGGATTTGATGACGGATCTCAGCTCGGTCTGACGGGCGCCAATTCGGCCTTACCGATCTGGACTGATTTCATGAATGCCGCTCTGACCACGCACCCGGAATGGGTAGGCGATTGGCAAATGCCTGACGGCATTCAACGGGCCGATATCGATCCAACTACCGGTGATATCGCCAAAGCCGATACCGCGAACAAGCGCCCGGAGTTTTTCATCAACGGCACAACACCTGGATCGGAAGGCAGTGAAGGTGCGGAGGATATGGCTCAGCAGCCTTCTGAGGACGGCGAGTCGAGCGAAAAGAACAGTCAGACTGAGCCCGCCGCTTTGCCAGACGTTCCGCCGCCCGAATCTCCGCGCGCAAAGCCAACGCCGAAAAATGACCCGAAGTCACGCGATTATGACTACGAGCCTGCGAGCAAACTTCAGGGAACCATAACGCTCGACATCGATCCAACCACAGGATTGATTGCGGTCGATAGTTGTCCGGTCATTCGCACGAAGACATTCGTAATTGGGCAGGAGCCGAAGAAGTATTGCGGGCCGGAGTATCACAAGAAGCCGCAGCCGACGCCGCAGCCGGGGACTCGGGCTCGAGTTGTGAATCCCTAGAAGCGGGGTCAAAGCTTCCCCGCCGCTCCAGTTCCGGAACTACACGGCCGCGTCCCGCGACCCGATCGTCAGCAAACCCTCGCGGAGTTTCCGGTGGCCCTGCAACAGTCTCACATAACGCAATTCATCAGAGCCTGCCTTAGCTCGGACAAGCTGTCGAATAGCGCTCTTTTCATCCCTGGACCAGCGTGATAGATCCGGAATCGTTGCCAGCACCATAGCGAGATCCGAAAAAACGCGATGTTCTGAAGCGTCGAAGTTTGCCGGCTTAACTCCAAGCGCCCGCGCGACTGAAGTCACGAGCTTCTGGCGAAGCTCTTGTTCACCGCCGCCTAAGTGCTGGATCAGCCGGCGCTGAACCGCTAGCCCGATGTTCGGGACACGAAAATTGTCCCACTCGCCGGGATGCGGAGCCGAGGGCGCTTCGTAGAGGAGATGCCCGGCGGCGAGTTGACCCAGAATGCGCGCAGGTGTGCGATAGCCGGGACGATCACCAAGTTTGCGTTCTTCACGCGCAACCATGCGGGCCACCTCAGGTTCGACCGGGCGGAAGCCGAGTTTGCGATAGAACCAAAACGCCCCGGCCTCGATACCTTCTTTGTTGTGGCTGCCTAGTTGGTAAGGCTCGACTGAAAATACTGAAGCCTCGAGGTACTGGCGCAGGAAGCGAAGCAGGCGAGCGTAGATCCACGCCGACTCGCCATCGCGGAAGGTGTAGAAGAGATTAATGCCAACCTCGGAACGTTCAAAGAGCGCGAGGGATTCAGCGTAACCTATCGGGACGCCGTTCTTGAGGATCAGCACAGCGTGATAGCCGAGTAACGGCAGGCGGCGCTCAGGCGGGCAACCCCAGATGACGAATTCGACGCCCCGGCCCGCAGCCGTGCGCACGACATGACGCGGGTCGCCGTAGGTGAAACCATGAAGCTCGCGATAACGTACGGTCATCATCTCTCGGCCCAGGCTTACAAGTTTCTCACCTTCGGCGCGGGAAAGTTTCCGGAGTCGCAGCCGCAACGGATCCTCCAGCTCCCGCGCGAGTGAAACTTCGCCGCGCCTGATAAGCGGCCCATCGTGATAGAAGATTTTGTTCACTCCAACACGCATCCTTGTGCGCGTCGCCGGCGAGTTGCCGAGTTTCCATTGAATCCAGAGCTTGAGCGAATCGAAGAGATTGGCTTTCGCTATTTCGTCAATCGAGAGATGTTCGAACTGGCGCAGGAGCCACGCAAGATCTGTCTCGTTGGGTCTTTTGGCAGCCTGAATCCACGTAAGGTACGGGACCGGATACACAACGTACGCTCCGTCTTCGAACAGCGGCAAAAAGCTCTTTAGGATAGAGACGAGCTGCTCCTCGCCCTCGTAACCGTCCCAATCAATTTCGACCCGCGACGGGTAACGCGCCGCCAGATATCGAGCGATGTCATAGCTCCAAATCGCTGAGAATGCGGTGCCCGCGATGCCTGACACTCGTGGATCGACAAGGGCCGTCACGTCTTCGCCCGCGACGCGCAGGCGAGTGACGCGTTGGTGGAACGAAACGAGAAGTTCTTCGGTTAGTCTCCGCATTGCGGGGGTGTGCGGATAGGCGCGCAGTAAAAGGAGGATCTCATGAAAACGAATCAGAGAGGCGGCATCAGGGAAACGGCGCCGGCCGAGTTGCGCGAGGAGCTTTTGCGCGGCCCGGGTGTCGTTAGGCTCGAAGCAGCAAGTTAGCCGCGCGAGTCGGTCAAGTAGAGCGTCAAGGGTCATGACTGGGCTAGAGTTTCCGGCTTGAGATTATGGAACGGCTCACAGGTGTTGTCCCGGTGTCTCTTCTGCCGGAACAAAGGCAGTGAAGTCCTCGTTGAAACGGTGCGTGTACTGGGCCAGCAAATCTATTACTCGCTCATAGTCTGGCGATCGAACGATGAGGCCGACATGCCAGGGCTTACATACACGATACACGATCTCGGGATCGGTATAGCCAGCAGTAGAGGGATGTTCCTGACGTGCCAGCGAAAGAGCAAGGCCGCTGTACTCCTGGCGAACTGGCGGCAGAACATAGGGTTGCTCGGCCGTCGCCAGTTCGATTCTGGCCCACTCGCGCCAGGGATTAATCCCACTCGCCGCGGCGATCGTATCGGTCGTGTGGGCGCCACCGACCCGTGCTGCGACTTCGAGAAAGTAGAATTGTCCGTTCGCAGAGGCCGGAAGCTTTTCGGGCTTTGAAATATTTGCGCTGGCAACTTCCTGAGATTCTGCCCGGCGGATGAACTCGGCGTGCGTCACGCCCCGCTCGAAGCCGAAACTCTTCAGCAGCCTTCTGTTCAGGGCGAGCAGTTCACGCCGCTCCCTCGCGCCGCGCTTTACAGTGTGCGAGACGGTGACGCCGCCAAAGTGTGTAACGTCGAACGGTGGCGCGCCGTAACGCTCGACGCTGGCGAAAAGTATTTTGCCTCCCTCAACCAACGAATCGACGTGATAGACATCGCCGGGAATGTATTGTTCAAGAAGGTGAAAAGTCGACGTCTCGTGGAACGCTTCGCGCGCATCGAGTTCGGTGATTGCGCGCCAAACACCTTCAGGTTCCTCAAGTTTCCTGATGCCCATAGCGGAGGCGCCAAGGCGCGGTTTCAACATCCACGGCGGAGAGGTTCGCTTCATGAATTCATCAATCGC
>DATISD010000160.1:0-2539 GCA_035469005.1 Pyrinomonadaceae bacterium
TCTTCCAGATGCATCAGCTTGCGCACGAGAATCATCAGCGTCATGACCATCGCGAAGCCTGAGAACACCGCGCCAGCTACGAAGTAGGGCGGAAAGATCGTCGAGTGCCAGCCGGGTATCAGCGAAGTGGCAAAGTCAAAACTGACGATGCTGTGAACGGAAATGACCAGCGGGGTCGCCAGCGCGGCGAGCACCGTGTAAACCGTTTCGTATCTGGACCAGGTGCGATTCGATCCGTTCCAGCCGAGACTCATCACGCGATAGAGCGCTTTGCGCAGCTTTGATTTCGTGCGGTCGCGGGCGGTCGCTAAGTCGGGGACCAGGCCCAGATACCAGAAGACTGCCGAGATCGTGAAGTAGGTCGAAATGGCAAAGAAATCCCACAACAACGGCGAACGGAAATTCACCCACAACGTTCCGCGCGTGTTGGGATAAGGCAGCACCCAATAGAACAACCACGGGCGGCCCATGTGAATAATCGGAAACAGGCCCGCGCACATGACCGCGATTAGCGTCATCGCTTCCGCCGAACGATTAACTGAAGTCCGCCACTTTTGATTGAAGAGAAACAGGATGGCGGAGATGAAAGTGCCCGCGTGGCCGATACCGATCCAGAAGACAAAGTTCGTGATATCGAAAGCCCAGCCGACGGTCCTGTTCAAGCCCCAGGTGCCAATGCCGGTAGTCACAGTATGAACCGTGGCCACAATGCCGACCGCCAGCAATACCAGTGAAACGCTGAGACTGATCCACCAGCCGCGGCCCGGCTTTGGGTCGAGCAATTGACAGATGTCGCGGGTCACTTCGGAGTGCGACTTGTGACCCAAAATGAGCGGGCTGCGCAGCTTCGAATAGACCGGATGCGCGATTTCGAAGGTAGCGGGTTGTCCCGCGACGTTGATTTCGTTCGGCTCCAGTTGTTTCAGTGATACAGCCATGGTCTTCTTTTTGAAGCTGCGTTAAGTCCCGTAGTTAAACATGCTCCTGGCGGAGCTTCACCATCTTTTTAGAACCGCGTTCTATAAACATTCTGCTGCCAACGGAGGTAACACTTGCTCTTCATCGAGTCTTAAACCTCTTCATTTCTCACCTTCGCCAGATAGCTCAACGCCGGTCGCAGATTCAGTTCATCCAGCAGTGTGTAGTTGCGCCCGCTCTTTTTCAGTTGGGCCACGCGGCTCTTCAAATCAGTCAAATCACCGAAGATGATCGCGTTAGCCGGACAGCTCTGCTGGCAGGCCGGTTGAATCTCGTTGTCATTGATCGCGCGACCTTCGTTGCGGGCCTTGATCTTCACATCTTCAATGCGTTGCACGCAGAAGGTGCATTTCTCCATCACCCCGCGACTGCGCACGGTCACATCGGGATTGAGGGCCAGGTTGGCGATCGGATCGGCATGCGGGTACTCAAACCAGTTGAATCGTCGCACCTTGTAGGGACAGTTGTTTTCGCAATAGCGCGTGCCAACGCAGCGGTTGTAGACCTGCATGTTCAGGCCCTCGCTGCTGTGGACCGTAGCCAGCACCGGACACACGCTTTCGCACGAAGCGTTATCACACTGCTGGCACATCACGGGCTGGTAAAAGACTTTAGGATCGTCACGGTCGCCTTCAAAATAGCGGTCAATTCTGATCCAATGCATCTCACGCCGCCGCCGCACCTCCTCCTTGCCTACAACAGCGACATTGTTCTCGGCCTGACAGCTCACGACGCAGGCTGAACAACCAACGCAAGCGCTGAGGTCAACGGCCAGACCCCACTTGTGTTCGGGATAGTCGTGAGGCGACCACAGACTGCCGTACTCCTCTTCAGTTTCCCCTTTGCCCTTAGCGTATTCAGCGAGCGCAAGTTCCCGGACCAGCGGACGACCTTCCATCGAGTCTTTACTCTGACTTTGCGCGAACTCGATTTTGCTCGCGGTCTTTTCGAGTTTGATTCCCGCAGTGTGGTAGCGAAGAGTCCCATCCGTGAAAGCAACGAAGGGAAAAGCGTTCGCCCCGACGTTGTTCCCCGCCTTGCCCGCCTTCGTCCGTCCGTAACCGAGCGCGATGGCCACCACCTGGTCGTGTTGGCCGGATTGAATGTGCACTGGCAGCTCAATTGAAGTCATGCCCTTCGCGATGCGCATGACGCTGCCTTCTTCCAAGCCGGCGGTCTCGGCATAACGCGGCGAGACAGTCGCATAGTTGTCCCACGTGATCTTGGTTATGGGATCCGGCAACTCTTGTAGCCAGGGGTTGTTGGCATATTTGCCGTCGCGGATCGAGACCTTCTGATAAAGGACCAGCCCCACACCATCCGCCGTTTCGCCCGAAACCGAAATTAGCCTGGCGATTGCTTCGTTAAGTCCGTCCGGTTTGAACGCAGGTGTTTCCGGGTGGGCCGATTCTGGAGTGAACACTCCCTTTTGCAGTGTCTGTTCCCAGAACTCATCAAAGTTCGCGTACTGTTTCTGTTGTGGAAAAAGCTTTTCGCGCCACGATTCTCTGAGCACATCGTAGAAACTGCGACCGTCGCCGATCCAACGCAGCAGACTCTC
>DATISD010000161.1:0-5659 GCA_035469005.1 Pyrinomonadaceae bacterium
GGAGGCGTGCGTACCAACTACCTGGCGATTCGCGCCCCGCTCGATTTCATTGCGCGCTCAACTTCAGCCAGCGTCGCCATTGTCGTATCACCCGGAGTAGTCATTGCCAACGCACCATGAGCCGCGCCGCATTCAACCGCCCACTGCGCGCCTCTGTTTGTCAGCAATCCGAAGATCAAGCCCGAGGCAAACGAGTCACCGCCTCCAACCCGATCAAAGATTTCAAGATTTTCCCGCACCGGCGCGCGAAACAGTTCGCCTTGCACATAACAAACTGCGCTCCAATCATTCTTCGTCGCGGTCTTTGCGTTCCGCAATGTCGTAGCAATTACCTTCAGGTTGGGAAATTCCTGCGCAGCCCGCGTCATCATGCGATGAAAACTTTCCACCTCAAGCTTTGAATGGCCGGCATCCAGTCCTTCGACTTCGAGACCCAGGCACGCAGTGAAATCTTCCTCGTTTCCGATCATGACGTCGACCATGGGCGCGAGTTCCCGGTTGACTTCCCGGGCCCGGGCCTTTCCGCCGATTGATTTCCACAGAGAATCTCGATAGTTCAAATCGTATGAAATAACGCTTCCGTGTTGCCGCGCGCTCTCGATGGCTTCTTTGGCAACCGCCGGAGTCGTGCCGGAAAGAGCGCAGAAGATGCCGCCCGTGTGAAACCACCGGGCTCCTTCTTTTTTGAAGATCAACTCCCAATCAATGTCTCCGGGCTTTAACTGGGAAACGGCAGTGTGCCCGCGATCCGAGCAACCAAGCGCCGCGCGCACGCCGAAACCTCGCTCGGTAAAATTCAAACCGTTACGTGTTTCGCGGCCCACGCCATCGTATCGGACCCAACGCACGTGTGATTGATCGACGCCGCCCTGAAAGATCAAATCCTGCACCAGTCTGCCGACCGGATTGTCTGCCAGCGCAGTCACCACAGCGGTGTCCATTCCAAAGCACCGTTTCAAGCCGCGAGCGACATTGTATTCGCCACCGCCTTCCCAGACCTGAAACGTTCGCGCGGTATGAATTCGGCCCGCGCCTGGATCGAGGCGCAACATAACCTCGCCGAGACTTACCTGATCCCAGCGACATTCGTTTTTCGATTTTATCTTGAGTTCGTCTGCCATTGTTTTCGCGCGTAAGTCTACCAGCAAGATCAAGTTGTAGGTACGCACGCCTCCGGCGTGCTCTCTGACAACAAAGACCGGGCACGCCAGAGGCGTGCGTACCGATACTTTACTGGTTCACGCCGCTGGCCAGAAAACCGCCATCGACTACCAGAATCTCACCCGTGACAAAGCTGGCCGCATCCGAGGCGAGGAAGATGGCCGCGCCAGCCAGCTCTTCAACTTTTCCGAATCGCTTCATCGGCGTACGCATGAGTAATTCGTTGCCGCGTGGTGTGCCCTGCAAGAGCTTTTCGTTAAGAGGTGTCTGGAAGACACCCGGAGCGATTGCATTGACGCAGATCCCGTGAGGCGCCCATTCAACTGAGAGCGATTTTGTCAGCGAACCAACTGCGGCTTTGCTGGCTGCGTAAGGTGCCACCTCGAGCAGCGCAACGAAGGTGGTTAACGAAGCAATGTTAATGATGCGTCCGTATTTTCTTTCAATCATGTGCCTGCCGAAAACCTGGCACGCTCGGAGTGTGCCCGTGAGGTTGGTTTCGATGATTGCGTTCCAATCTTCCTCGGGAAAATCGACAGTCGGCGCTCGTTTGGTGCGGCCGGCGCAATTTACCAGGATGTCTACCTTTCCAAAGGCCTCGACAGATTCTTCCAGGAGCGACTGCAAAGACTGGCGATCACAAACGTCGGAAGCGACTCGCAGCGTGCGCCGGCCGCGCTCTTCTATCTCACTCGCAGCGGCCTCTACGTGGTCCATCCGTCGCGAAGTGGGGATCACATCGGCGCCGGCCTCAGCCATGCCAAGTGCGATAGCTCGTCCGATTCCTGACGTCCCACCGATTATTACCGCGACCTTATTATTAAGTTCCAATGGTGCATAACTCATATTGATCCGCTGATTAGTGTCGCATCCGATTGTGTTCGGAAGGGCACCAGACTCCTTTCAAAAACCGTCTAATCTGCTAAAAGGTCATACCATTTGTGTGCGAAGTGGTTGTGTGCAACATCGCCATCTTGTTTGTGTCAAGCGTGAAAATCAGCAGCAGAGCGACGGAAAAATGGGGTGTTAGCCCTCAAATCAGCCCTTGTCTAATCCCGGACTCTGTGGTAAAAGTCGGGTGCCGTAATCATGAAATGGTAAAACCAGTCACGTTGGCAATACTGGGCAAACTTTCGCACAATGGATTATGAAGGAGAGCGTTCAGGTGTCAACCCCAATCTTGCAGGGGGAGCTTAGTGGCGCGAGCAGCGGCACCAAATTTTGGTTGAAGAGCTCAAGACCTGCAACCGAAACAGATTTGTCCAACCTTAGGACAAACCGGATTGAGCCGGAAGTGCTTGAGACCGAGGAGCTGGTTGGGCAAGCGCAATTGGACGAAATAAAACGCGCGGTCGCCGCAAAGTCGGGTGACCTCGTCTTGATTCTATTAGGCGGCCGAGGTGCCCAGGCGATGTATCGCCTTGTCGGTGAACTGGCCCAGACGTCAGCCCTTGATGATGTGCTCGGTCGCCTGCACGTTTTTACTCAGGATGCGCTGGCTCCGTTGCGGATGGATAATCCGCTGAATTTTGTTAGTGACTTTCAACGGCTGTTGGGCGAGGCTTTCTTCCGCAAGATTAAGAGCTTCACTCCGATGCGCACCGACGTTGATGACTTGCAGGGCGAATTGCGTCGCTACACTGAGAAGTTGGAATCGCTTGGTGGCATCGACCTTTTCTTTCTCGGGCTGGGTCCTGAACCTGAGGCGGCGTCGCATCTCTGTTATATAAAGCCAGGTTCGGGCGCCACGTCTGCCGACGTTGCCGGCATGATTCCAATCTACCCAAGCGTCCTCGATCACCACATCAATAAGTTTAAGGTTGGTGGCGCAACTGTGACCGAAGCTGACGAAGCAGAATGTCGCGCGGCCACTCACATTATGACGCTGGGGCCAGCCGCGATTCTGGGCGCAAAGAGAATCGTTCAGTCAATCGTCGATGCCGATACCGCTCCGGCAAAGCGCGAGAGCTATCGCCGTGTGCTCAATGCGGAATTGAGCGATGAAACCAGCGAACGCGCTAAGCAGCTTGATGACAATCCCGGTTTATGGTTGCGACTGAACTCTAATGTGAGGTCGTTGGTATTGCCTAACGTGATGACGGCTTAGTTCAAAGCAACAATGTCAATTGCACTCTCAGACGTCGCATCACCGATCACCGAGTTCGCGATCATCGTGAATCCGCAAGACAACGTCGCGGTGGTGAAAAAAGAGACGTGGCCGGATCTGGAAGTGACCTTGCCGAATGAAACCACGGTTCGGCTGAGAGCAAAGGTTCCTCCCGGACATCGTTTTGCAACTCGCGACATTCCCGCCGGCGAATTTGTTCGTCAATACGGTCAGCCGATTGGCACTTCGCTGGGCATCCGGGAAGGCGAGTACGTTTCGCACGACAACATGTCGGACGAAGTTCCGGTGGTGCGCGAACTGGCGGAACACCTTCATACGGCGCCGCCTGTCTACATTCGCGAGGACGAGCGCGCTACCTTCATGGGATTTCGCCGACCCGATGGGCGGGTGGGAACGCGCAACTACGTTCTGATCGTGCCGACCAGTATGTGCGCGAGCCACGAAGCTCAACAGATCTCGATGATCGCTGAGTTCACTCTTTATAAAAAAGAAAAGTTTCCGAATGTCGATGGCGTCGTGGCTATTCCGCACAACAAAGGTTGTGGCTGTCAGGATGGTTCAACGATTGAGGTGATGTTGCGAACGCTTTCGAACTACGCAGATCATCCCAACGTTGGCGGCGTGATTCTGATGGATTTGGGTTGCGAAAAGACCAACCTGGCCAAAGTCGAGCAGTACTTGCTCAAGCGCGAGAAAAGTTTCGACAAACCGGTTGCTAAAATCGGCATTCAGGACGTTGGCGGGACTGAAGCTGCGATTGCGCGCGGCCTGAAAGAAGTCGAGTGGATGTTGCCCATGGTCAACGAGGCCAAGCGCGAAGAGTGTTCGATTAGCGAATTAGTTTTAGGCGTTAAATGCGGCAGCTCCGATGGGTTTTCCGGCATCTCTGCCAATCCGTCTCTGGGCCGGGCGGCTGACTTGCTGGTTCGCT
This sequence comes from Pyrinomonadaceae bacterium, assembly GCA_035469005.1. Classification (GTDB taxonomy): domain Bacteria; phylum Acidobacteriota; class Blastocatellia; order Pyrinomonadales; family Pyrinomonadaceae; genus UBA11740. Next base: position 4,221 of record DATISD010000161.1, read on the forward strand.
CCGGCGGTACGGTCCTGATTACCGAAGTGCCGGAGTTTTGCGGCGCCGAACATGTACTGGCCCAGCGCGCAAAGGATGCGGACACGGCGCGGAAAATCTATCGGCTGGTTGATTGGTACAAAGAGTACGCATCGAAATTCGGCGCGGTCCTCAATCAAAATCCGAGTCCCGGAAATATCAACGGTGGACTGCTGAACATCACCATCAAATCACTGGGCGCAATCGCCAAGGCGGGCACGACGCGCATCGAGGGTGTAGTCGAATACGCAGAAAGACCGACCGCGTGCGGTGTGAATCTGATGCAGGGCCCCGGATATGATCAGGAATCGACTCCAGGCCTGGTGGGCGCCGGCGCGACGTTGGTAGTTTTCACTACGGGACGCGGCACCACCATCGGTAACGCCATCGCTCCGGTTGTGAAGCTGGCTTCGAACACGCCCAGGTTCGAACAGATGTCGCGCGATCTCGATCTCTCAGCGGGTGGCGTCATCGACGGCACTGAGACGATTGACGAAGTCGGCGCGCGCGTCTTTGAACATATACGCCGCGTCGCCAGTGGCGAGATTCAAGCCCGGGCTGAGGAACACAAACACCGTGAGTTTCAGTTCTGGGCCGAGCAAACAGTTTCGTTATAGACGAAAGCGCCGGCAGCGAGCATTAACGTACTTGACGCAGTGTATGTGGTTCGCACCAACGCCGAAGGCGTTGAGACCTCCAGCCCAGCGTTGCGCGCATTAGCGCGCTACGCTGGGTGGTCGGTAAGAAAATCACAACCCCTTCGGGGTTGCGGCAAATATTTCGTTTTCCCAGGCTAGCGCGCTGGCGCGCGCAAGCCTGGGCTGAAGGACTGAACGCCTTCGGCGTAATGAATGACTCATTAATTAGCCAGGTCTGTCATTGCCCTTGAAAGGCTGGGCTAGAATCAACCGCCGCTACGCGGCGAGACTAGGATCTACCCGATTTCTCGATTTAGACTTTTGGGCAAACGCGCAGGGAAAGGTAAGGGCAATGAACGAAGAGGTAGAGCTGAAGTCAATTTCCCGGGATACATGCTTCGTTGCGGCCACTAATATTGGCAAAGGCCGGCGCGCCGCAGTGGTGCCCGGACCGACAGCTGCGCGTTATCTGCATTACGGGCGCATTACCATGGATGCCGGGAACGCGCCCATCTCATTCGAGAATAATGATCATGAAACGGGCTTGATTTGCTTGCAGGGTCAAGCAGAAGTTTTGACCGGCGGCGACAGTTATCAACTGGCTCGCTATGATTCGGTTTATGTTCCCCGTGATTCAAAGATCGAAGTCAGGGCCGGCGCGGCTGGATGTGATTTGGCTGAAGTTTCAGCGCCGGTTTCCAGGAAGTACCCGGTGCGTTTCGTTTCTTACGCAGATGTGAGGGCGAATCCCAGGCTTCATATTATCGCCGGCAAGCCTCCAGC
>DATISD010000162.1:0-4974 GCA_035469005.1 Pyrinomonadaceae bacterium
ATCGATCGAGAACGTCGATCAAGGTCAAAGCACCAAGTACAAAGCACCAAGCACCAAGTACAAAGATCATGTTTATTAGCTACAACTGGCTGCGCGAACTAACCGGCACCAGGCTGAATCCCGAGGAGATTCGGGATCGGCTGACCAATGTTGGTCTGGCTGTCGACGCGGTCGAGGCGCGCGGTGACGACTTCGTGATTGACGTCGAGGTGCCGTCAAATCGCGGCGATTGCCTGTCGCATCTCGGCATTGCGCGCGAACTCGCAGTCATTGAGAAGTCCAAAGTCCAAAGTCTAACGTCCAAGGTCGAGAACCCGGAAGGCAAGACAGGTGAGTTTACGTCGGTTGAAATTCGCGATCCTGATCTTTGTCCACGTTACTCAGCCCGAATTGTTCGCAGCGTCAGGATTGGCCCGTCGCCTGGATGGCTGACGAAAAAACTCGAAGCGATCGGCCAGCGGCCAATCAACAATGTCGCCGACATCACGAATTACGTCCTGCATGAATTCGGTCAGCCGTTGCATGCCTTTGACCTGGCCAGACTCGCAGAGAACCGCATTGTGGTTCGCCGCGCGACTGGCGGGGAAATGCTGAAGACTCTCGATGGCGTGGAGAGAAAGCTCGATCCGGAAATGCTTGTCATCGCCGACGCAAAACGCGCAGTTGCGGTTGGCGGAGTGATGGGTGGCGAAGAATCGGAAATCTCAAATTCGACCACGGACGTTCTGATTGAGAGCGCATTCTTTAACCCGGCATCGGTGCGCCGAACGGCGAAACTGCTCGGCTTGCACACAGAGGCGTCGCACCGTTTCGAGCGGGGTACGAATCCCGAAGGTGTTTTGCCCGCCCTCAATCACTGCGTCGCCTTGATTTGCGAGATTGCCGGCGGCGTGGCGACTGAAGATGCGATTGATGTTTATCCGAATCCCACGAAAACAAGGTCGGTTAATCTCCGGCCCGAACGAATTGAAGCGATTACGAGTCTGCGGGTCGAAGAGAACGAAACCAAACGCATCCTGGCCGCGTTGGGATTCAATTTGCGCGTCGAACATGACACCGCGCTAACATTCGATGTGCCGGCCTGGCGTCATGACGTCGCGATCGAAGAAGATTTGGTAGAGGAAGTTGCTCGTCACAGCGGTTATGACAACATCAACACAGCCCTCCCGCCCGCGAGCTTTGCCGGCGAGTATCATTCCAGCGAAAAACGGAAGCGCGCGTTGAGGTCGGCGTTGAAGGCCGATGGATTCAATGAGGCGATTAATTTGAGTTTTATTGAGCTCACCAATGATTTCGAGCCAATCCCGGCGTTTGCGAATCAGAGTGAACTGGTCACGTTGACGAATCCCATCATCGAAGAGGCTTCGCGCATGCGGCAGACGCTCCTGCCGGGTCTACTGAATGCAGTTCGGCATAATATGAATCACGGGATCCGCGACATTTGTTTGTTTGAGACGGGCAGAGTCTTTACCGGGTCGGCGGGCGAATCGGAACTCCCTGATGAACGCGAGGCGTTGGCCCTGGTGGCCACGGGTGGGATCCTTGAGGCTGATCGGGCTCAGGCTACGCGCGACCTGGATTTCTTTGATTTGAAAGGCGCCCTCGAGGCAGCGGTCGAAGCGATGAATCTGCCGTCGCCGAATTTCGAAGCGGCCACCGTGAAGCACCTGCGACTCGGACAGGCGGCTGCGATTCACGCGAACGGAACACTGGTTGGCTGGATTGGCACACTTGCCGAAGTTGTCTCAGCAAACTACAAGTTCCGCCAACCCGTATTCGTGGCTGAATTGGATCTGACAACGCTGCTCGAAATGAACGAGCAACCGGTGCTTTACTCCCCGTTGCCGCGCTTTCCTTCAATAGTTCGAGACGTTTCTCTGCTGGTGGATCGTGAGAACTCGGTAAGCCAATTGATGGCGGCTGCAAAAGAACAAGGTGGAACCCATTTCGTCGCGGCGTATTTTGTCGGCACGTATGAAGGTGAAGGTATTCCGGATTACAAACGCTCGGTAACCCTTCGCTTTGAATATCGTGCGCCCGATCGAACCTTGCGGGATGAAGAAATCGACGGCGTCCATTGGTCGATCGTCAAAGTTCTCCAGGAAAAATTCAGCGCTGAAGTTCGCTGAGCTATGTCAGAACCGCGAGCGGTAGCGAACGGATCAGGCTACTCGTTTAATCAGAGATGTTTTCTCCGAAGATCTGTCCGAGTTTCTTTGGCGCTTAATGATCCGCTCGCGGTTCTGACACGTTCGACATCTAACGGATCGCACAAATCTCTTGCGCTCGTACACGCGAAGACGGATAATCGACTGGATTTCCGAGCTGGAATTATTTTTTGGAGTTACATAGATGGCCGCAACCAACGGACTGGAGAAGTTCTCACATCTCGAAGATAAAATTTATCGGACAATCGAGCTGACCAAGGCTTTGCGCCAGGAAAAGGATGACCTGGAGCGTGAGCTAGCCACGGCTCGAACCGGAGACCAGCAGGACCTCACCGCGGAAATCGATCATTTGCTCGCCGAACGCGAGGCCATTCGAACCAAAGTGCGGCGGATGCTTGATACGATCGTAGCTGCCGATCCGGAGATTGCGGAGGTCATAAATCGATGAGTGCCGATGGACTTGGTTTTGACCGAAATGCCAATGTGGCGGAGTCTCCAACGATAAAAGTTGAGATTTACGATCAGGCTTACACCGTTCGTTCGGACGGCGACCCGGAGTATCTCAAACAGCTTGCCGAATACGTGGACCAGCGGATGCGCGAGATTTCTTCGGGTACCTTGACGGTTGATTCGCGCAAGGTGGCAATTCTCGCAGCCCTTTACATCGCCGACGAGCTTCATCAATTGCGAAAAGCGCACGAACAGGCCGACGAACAGCTGGCAACGCGCAGCGTCGAATGCTCCGAAATGCTCGACCGATTATTAAAAGTTCCGCGCCGCCTCGACCGACCGAGCGCCTCGTGAAAGCTTTCCCGGATTTCGGTACGCTTGCGCTAACAAACCAGCCAGCCCTTGTGTTACTATCCCCGCGGCAGGGGGAGGCATTCTGCCGGGTTCGTCACCGATTAACGATGATTGAGCCAACGTCGTTCACAAGGGAGGCCGACATCGCGCGCTAGTGCTTTTCTTCATCGTTAAGAAGAGCCGAAAGCCTGCGGTGACAAAAAGGCCACCCACCTGATTACTCAGGTTCAATTACGACTTCGGAGCGGCCAGGCGGTTTTCCCTCTGTCAAATAAAAGCCGTAAATCGTGAATCGTAAATTGTAAATAGATTTTGTCTATTCACGTTTGGCGATTTTCGATCTACGGCATTTCTGTTTTCAATTGAACGGTACGCACGCCTCCGGCGTGCTGGCCGATAGTTGAGGCACGCCAGGCGCGTGCGTACCCCGTTTAAGATTCACCAACTTATGAAGGTGCTTCTAATTGGCGATGTGGTCGGAAAGCCCGGGCGTTCAGCCTTGCTCGATCGTTTGCAGGATCTGAAAGAGCAGCACGCAATTGATTTTACCGTGATGAATGCCGAGAACGTCGCTGGAGGTTTTTCAATCACCGCCGCGATAGCCGAACTCTTATTTTCGTCGGGTATCGACGTGATGACGTCAGGCAATCATATCTTTGATAAGCATGAAGTCATCGAATACATTCAGATGCAGCCGCGCCTGCTGCGCCCCGCGAATTATCCTCCTCACACGCCCGGAAACGGAATGTGGGTTGGTGAGGCCAAAGGCGTTCGCATTGCTGTAATTAGCCTGCTGGGCCGCGTTTTTATGCAGCCGGCGGACGATCCCTTTCGGATTGTGAACGAATTGCTCACATCGCTTTCCCATGATGTCAAAGTTCGCATCGTGGACATGCATGCCGAAGCGACCTCAGAAAAGGTGGCCATGGGTTGGTACCTCGACGGGAAAGTTTCAGTCGTTTTTGGGACGCATACGCACGTGCAGACCGCGGACGAGCGCTTATTGCACGAAGGAACGGCTTACATTACCGACCTGGGGATGACGGGAAGCTACGGCGGCGTCATCGGGATGAAGAAAGGCGACATCATTAATCGATTCACCTCGCCGATCCGTCGCAAACCGGACCACTCGAAGGCCGAGGTCCGCATCTGCGGGGCAGTTGTCGATGTCGATGAAGAAACGGGACGGGCTCGATCGATTGAGCGGATCAATCTGAGTCACACCAGCTAGCGGGCCGTGGGCTGTTGGCAGTGGGCGGTGGGCAGTGAGCTGTTGGCGGTGGGCGGTGGGCAGTGGGCGGTGAGCAGTGGGCGGTGAGCAGTGGGCGGTGAGCAGTGGGCGGTGAGTAGTGGGCGGGACCCCGCTTTACTCTTTCTTCCAATCTAACAAAGGAGACTCCTATGAAAGTAAAAAACTACCAAGAATTAATTGCCTGGCAGAGAGCGATGGACTTGGTTGAAGACGTTTACAGAGCGTCAAGAGATTTTCCACGTGAAGAGATCTACGCTTTGACTAGCCAGATTCGCCGAGCGGCAGTTTCAGTTCCATCAAATATTGCGGAAGGTCAGGGAAGGAGATCAACATCTGACTTTCTTCGTCACTTGTCGATTGCTTACGGCTCCCTCCGAGAAGTTGAAACGCAAATTCTAATCTCGCGAAGACTGAAATACATCTCTCAGGCTAAACTTGACGAAGTAATGAGCCGAGCAGGTGAAGTTGGTCGCTTGTTAAATGGGTTGATGGCATCCCTGACTAGATAGATTCGCGAACAGCCCACTGCTCACCGCCCACTGCCCACCGCCCACTGCCCACTGCCCACTGCCCACCGCCCACTGCCCACTGCTCACCGCCCACTGCCCACTGCCCACCGCCCACTGCCCACCGCCAACAGCCCACGGCCCGCTAGCTGGTGTGACTCAGATTGATCCGCTCAATCGATCGAGCCCGTCCCGTTTCTTCATCGACATCGACAACTGCCCCGCAGATGCGGACCTCGGCCTT
>DATISD010000163.1:0-3084 GCA_035469005.1 Pyrinomonadaceae bacterium
CAATCTTCGCGTTGGCTGACGAAAGAATCCGGCAGGGCTTTGAGCACATCAAGCATCCAGCTGAGCGCGTGCTGGAAAAGGCCGAAGCCGTCGAGCACCGTGACCTGGTCGTAACTGGAGTGCCGACGGGATTTCGCGGACTGGACGCGCTTACTTCCGGCCTGCAAAACCAGGATTTTATCGTCATCGCGGCGCGACCCTCGATGGGCAAGACCAGTCTGGCGCTGACCCTCGCGCAGCATGCGGCCATCGAAGGCAGTGCCGTCGTCGGCATCTTCTCTTTGGAAATGTCAGCTGAGTCCCTGGCCATGCGCATGCTCTGTTCTGAAGCCAGCGTTGACGCGCAAAAGTTCCGGAGCGGCTATTTATCGAACGAAGAATGGTCGCGTCTGGGCAAGGCCCTGGGCCGTTTGGCGGACGCGCGTATCTTTATCGATGACACGCCCGCCATTTCTGTGCTCGAGATGCGAGCGAAAGCCCGGCGTTTGGCGACTGAACAAAAGCAGCTCGATCTAATCGTCGTCGATTACCTGCAGTTGATGTCGGGGTCATCACATCGTTTTGAATCGCGCCAGCAGGAAGTTTCGCAAATCTCGCGCGAACTCAAGGCGTTGGCGAAAGAATTGAATGTGCCGATGGTGGCCCTGTCACAGTTGTCACGCGCGCCTGAGAACCGTACTGATCATCGTCCGCAGCTGGCTGACCTGCGCGAGTCTGGCGCGATTGAGCAGGACGCGGACGTGGTGGCTTTCATCTATCGTGAAGAGCAGTACAACAAATCTGAGGAGAATCGAAACATCGCGGAACTTATTGTCGCCAAGCAACGCAACGGCCCTACGGATACGGTCTATCTCGCCTTCCTGAATCAATTCGCCAAGTTCGCCGACCTCGATCGAGATGCGCTGGGCGCTTATCTCAGTCGCTTCGATCGCTCGAAGGGCTCGCCGCGAATCAATCGTGGCGATGAGGGGTTCTAGAAATCATCCACAGATTTCGCAGATTACACCGATAAAAAACGTCGACCAGGAGGTTGCTTGATTTGGAGCTTGCTGTGTGTGAGCCAAGCCGCTCTTTTTTGCTCTGTGTAATCTGTGTAATCTGTGGACTAATCTCTCCGCCTTTTCTGTTTCCCACGATTTATGATTGACTGTATCGCAGTCCAATGAAGCCGAACGAGATCACCGGTCGCCCTACCTGGGCTGAAATAGATCTTACTGCGCTGGCGCACAATCTTCGCGTCATTCGAGATCAGGTGGCGCCGGACGTGAAAATCATGGCCGCTGTGAAGGCGAACGCTTACGGGCACGGCGCTGTTGAATGCGCGCGGCGTCTGGAGAGAGAGGGCGTTGATTGGTTTGGGGTGGCGCTGCCGGAGGAGGGAATCGAGCTCCGCAAGGCAGGAATTTCCCGTCCGGTTCTTTGCCTCGGAGGGTTTTGGCAAGGACAGGAGGCTGCTTGTCTGAATCATCAGCTGACTCCCGTGGTAGATCGTCTGGACGAGACTGAAGCATTTAATCGCGCGGCTCGGGATGCGGGAATCACGGCGAACGTTCATCTGAAAATCGACACCGGTATGGGCCGGCTGGGAGTACGGCCCGATAAATTGAGAGAGTTTTGTGAAGCGCTGAAGTGTCTCTCGAACATCCACGTTGATGGACTAATGACTCATCTGGCCGCTGCTGATGACAAGGCACTTGAATGGTTTACCAGGGACCAGCTGAAGAGATTCGAAGAGAACGTGCAAGTGTGTCGAGAGCAGGGCATCGCTCCGACTTATCTGCACTCAGCAAATTCGGCGGCGACCTTTGCTTTTCCCGTCGGCGTTGAGAACATGGTGCGACTCGGTGGTACGTTGTATGGTTTCAGCCGTGATGTGCTGCCAGGGAACATCAATCGTCCAGCATTCAAGCCGGTGATGTCGCTTCATTCCCGGATGACTCTTTTGAAAAAGGTAAGCAAAGGAGAGAGGCTCGGCTATGGCTGCACCTTCGAAACCCAACGCGAATCGCTTATTGGGACACTTCCGATTGGTTATGACGATGGCTACCGGCGAGCGCTCTCAAATCGTGGCAAAGTAATCGTACGAGGGGCGTTTGCGCCGGTGGTTGGCCGCGTTTCGATGGATCTGACGTTGATTGACGTAACCGACGTTCCGGGGGTCGCGCTTGATGACTACGTTACGTTGATGGGAAGGGATGGCGACGTTTCGATTACGGCCGAGGACCTCGGTGAGCTTGCCGGAACCATTTCGTACGAAATCACCTGCGGTATCAGCAATCGAGTGCCGCGGATTTATAAATCATGAAAAGCCTCGGTAACGAAAGCGACAAGAACGCGCTATTGGATCGGTTGCGCCGGATAAGGCCAGACAGCCAGCGGCGCTGGGGCAAGATGACTGCCCACCAGATGATCTGCCATCTCAATGATTCGTTTAAATCAGTGATTGGTGAGCGACAGGTGAGTGTTCGCAACAGCCATCCGGTTACCCGCACGTTGATTCGATGGATTGCTTTGTACGCTCCCTTTAAGTGGCCGCATGGCGTTCCTACTATGCCGGAAAACGATCAGGAAAGAGGTGGCACTCCTCCTGAAGAGTTCAAACGTGATCGCGACGCCCTGGTAGAAATGATTCAGCTTATTACCAACCAGCAGCGCGATTTTCAGTGGCACCAGCACCCCTTGTTCCATGAAATGTCTGATCGAGACTGGTGGCGTTGGGGTTACCTGCACGTCGATCATCATCTGCGCCAGTTTGGGCTCTGAGAGTATTCGTGCACTTCATGGTGCCACGCCCATCCTGCGCGTGAGTTACGGGCGAGACGCCCGTGCCACCTGCGCTATTTGTGCACGGGGTACTTCGGCTTCTTTGGCGACCAAACTTGTGCTTTCTTCAGTTCTTCCATGCCTACCTGTACGGCCTTCTCCAGCTGCGGGTCGCGGCCGGCCATCCAATCTTGCGGCGTGATCTCGACTTCAATATCCGGCGAGATGCCCGCATTCTCGACACCCCAGGACAGGCCTGATGGATCATATGCGGCGCGGTTGGGAAGCTGTACATTGCCGCCATCGATCAGCGATGGCGTG
>DATISD010000164.1:0-2886 GCA_035469005.1 Pyrinomonadaceae bacterium
GAGATCGACCGTGCGCTTTCCGTGGAAAACGGTGGCGTTCTACCTGCTAGTGCTCGGCTTCGGCCTAATCATGGCAGCAGCCTTAAGTGACTGAGGTGCGCGAAGTGGATTGGCTTGATGCTTCATGGCTCACAAAGTTAGGTGATAGAATGCAGACGTCTCCTTGATGGCCCTGACCGTCTAATACTGATGACTGAAGAGCAGGAAGTTTTCCTCAAACATATTCAGAAGCAGGGTCTGAAGCGAACTGCCCAACGTGACCTCATCCTTGAGGTTTTTCTGCAGACGGAAGGCCACGTCTCTGGGGAAGATCTCTACCAGTTGGTTCGAGAGAAAGATCCGACCGTCGGTCAAACCACGGTCTATCGCACGCTTCGTCTATTAACCGAAGCCGGACTCGCGCGGGAAGTCCGTTTTGGAGATGGGCGCGCCCACTACGAACACAACTATAAGCACGAACATCACGATCACATGATCTGCTCTGAGTGCGGGAAGATCATTGAATTCTATTCGCCTGAATTGGAGGCGATTCAGGATGCGATGGCTGCCAGATATAAGTTCCAGCTAACTGAACATCTGTTGCGCATGATTGGCATCTGCGCGGACTGCCGCCGGCAAAAGCGCGAGCAGAAGCCTGTCGCTAAAGGAACTTCAGCGCGCAGCGCCAAAGCTTCACAGCGTTGAAAAAGGATAAAACGGATCCTGGCTCCTTTCTGCCTGCTATTTATGAAACTGACTGCGTCGAAACAACTCTTAGGATACCTGTCGCGATCTATGTTGATAATAGTTTCTTTGGCGGTTTCTTTGTTACTGCTTGGCTGCCCGAGCCCGCCCAACAGGCCCGCCGAAGTAAATTCATCACCGCCGCCGCCATCGGCAAAATCGGATTTTGATGGCGACCGGGCTTTTGATTATATACGCAAGCAGGTTGAATTCGGCCCGCGACCGCCTGGTTCGGCCGAACTCGAAAAGACGCGGGCATATATCGTCGACCAGCTGCGGTCGTTCGGTCTGAATGTGACGACCGATGAGTTTCACTCCACGACGCCAGTGGGCGAACGCAAGATGGCCAACATCGTGGCTGAGTTGCCGGGTGAATCAGGCAATATCGTGATCATCTCCAGCCACTACGACACCAAGCTCTTCAAAGAATTCAAATTTGTTGGCGCGAATGATGGCGGTTCATCCACCGGCGCACTGATGGAAATCGCCCGGGTGCTGGCGGCGAAAAAGCAGAACCTGAAATTGACCTATCGATTTGTTTTCTTCGATGGCGAAGAAGCCTTCTGCGCAGAATGGGACGACTGTCACAATCCCAATCCGGCTGATCCCAAAACGCCACTTCCCGATAACACCTACGGCAGTCGCCACTATGTCTCGCAGCTGGTGGAAAAGAATGAACTGCCGCGCGTCAAGGCGATGATTCTGATGGACATGATCGGCTACAAAGAGTTACGCCTGGGCCGCGCGGACCTGGGTACGACCTGGTTGCAGGATGTCGTTTGGCAGACCGGTAAGCAAATCGGATATGGGTCACAATTCGTAGATGCGCGCGAAGGCGTCGGCGACGACGATCACAGCCCATTTCTAAAAGCCGGAATCGATTCGCTCGACATCATTCAACTGAATACCTATCCGTACTGGCACACGAAAGACGATACGTTGGATAAGATCTCGGGGAAGAGTTTGAAGATAGTAGGCGATGCAATCATTGTCAGCTTGCCGAAGATTGAAGAGCGGATTCAGAGCCGGGGGCGGTAGCGGCTGAAACCCGACCGTTAGGGAGGGTGCCTAAAAGTTGCCCGCACCCTCCCTAACGGTCGGGTTTCTGCCGGGAACTCACGCCATCGCTCGCAACTTCTCTTCAACTGCCGCGCCGACTTCGCTGCAGCGCGAGGCCTTTTCCTCTCCGATCAAGTCATAGGTGAGCGTCCGGCCTTCGCTCAAGAGCGCGACCACTGCATCCTCGACCATCTCAGCGGCCCGCTGTAGACGCTCGTCGGCATGTCGCGTACCCAGCCAATCCAGCATCATCTGCACCGCGAGGATCGCCGCGAGGGGATTTGCTCTATCTTTTCCGGCGTGCTTGGGAGCGCTGCCGTGAATCGGCTCAAACATCCCGTGCTCGTCACCGATGTTGCCGCCCACGGCCAGACCCAAACCGCCCGCCGTAGTCGCGCCATTGTCGCTGATGATGTCGCCGACAAGATTTGGCGCAACCACCACGTCGTACCATTCCGGATTACGAATCTGCCACTGACAGAACGCATCCACATAGGCGTAATCAAGTTTGATGTCAGGGAATTCGCTCTGGCCGATTTCACGGAACACGTCGCGGAAAAAGCGGTGGGCGCCGATGATGTTTGATTTGTCAACGCACGTAACTTTGTGCTGCTTGTTACGGCGTCGCGCAAGGTGAAAGGCATAACGGACCACGCGTTCAGTGGCTGGCCGCGTGATGCGGATCGGCGTGACTTTACCATTGGCGATCGAAGTCGTCTCGCCCGTGTAGGCATCTTCCGTATTCTCGCGGATGACTATGTAATCTACTTTGCCCGGCTCCCAGACCTGTTTCAATTCACCGTGAATTTTGTGTTTGACGCCTGGATACAGTTTCACTGGACGGACGTTGGCGTACAGATCAAGTTTCTGACGATTGAGTATTACCTGCGCGAATCCGGCCAGCTGCGGCTCAGGATAAGGTTTGCCCGGTTTCGTAAATACGGTTTTGCCGTTGACCTCGTGACCAACGGCACCCAGCAAAATCGCGTCTGCCTGCTCGCACTTTTCAAACGAACCCTCCGGCCATTCCAATTCGTGTTCGGCGTAGTAATGACCGCCACAGGGAATCTCTTCGATCCGGACATCAATCTGGAACATATGACC
>DATISD010000165.1:0-1682 GCA_035469005.1 Pyrinomonadaceae bacterium
TTGAAAATGCCGTCAAACATGGTCATAGCGAAGCCGGCGTGCGACATTGATTCGATAAGCATAGGTTCCTCCCAAACTGATCACAGACTGCCGTTGCTCAACGGACTAGCGCGAGTACGACAAATACCAGTAGAACCGACTTTCCGATTGCGTTTATTTCCTGCGCAGATTACACCCAGACGCTTCGCCGCGCAACATTATTACAAGGTTGGCCCGGAACAGAAATCCTTGCGTCGAGTCGGCCGTTGGGGTAAATCTTCTCGAAATGAATGCCAGCACGTTCTTTATCGTCGCCCTCCTGGCCATCGCGACGATCAACTCAGCGGGACAAAGAGCGACCACAACGCCTTCGGTGACGATTGTCAGCGAGCCCAACGCCGTAATCTGGATTGATGAAATCCGACGCGGTGCGACTGATTCAAGCGGCCGTCTGGCGGATCTAAAAATTAACACCGGAGCGCATTCATTGCGAGTTCGTGCCGGTGGCTTCAGACAATTGACGATGAGCCTCGCGGCAACCCAGCGCGGTGAAATCAAAGTCAATCTGACGCGCACTACAGACCGCGCGGAACTTCTGTTTCAGCAAGCTGAAAACGCGCGCGAAACTGCCAGGGATGACGCGGCCCGCCAAAACGCAGCAGATCTTTATCGCCAGACGCTTAAACTACGCGGGGATGCGGCCGCGCACCTTGGTTTGGCGCGCGTGCTTCTGGATCTCAACGATACAAATAGCGCGCTCGCGGAAATCGAAGCGGCGCGACGAGCCCGAGCGATTTATCCTGAAGCATCAGCAGTCGAAGGGCGCATCTATCGCGAAGCCGGACAGACTGAAGAAGCTATCGGCGCTTTCAACCGCGCGATTCGTGAAAGCCATGGCTTCCAACCCGAAGCGCACGTCGGGGTCGGCCGCATTTATGAAGAGCAAGGCCAGTACGAACTTGCCGCGCGCGAATTCCAGATTGCGATAGATCAACTCTTTGATACTGAGCCGATCATTTATCAGATGCTTGGTGCTGCCTATGAAAAGAGCGGCAAGAACCGTGAGGCAATAGCAGCGTACGAGAATTATTTGCGTCTGGCGCCGAACGGCTCGCAAGCCACCGCGGTGCGATCGATTGTCGAGCAATTGAAATTACAACAGCCTGACTGAATTAACCCCAGGTTGACCCGGATAGACACGGATAAAGGCAAGTGGAATAATCGCCAGGTCTTATTTTCTCAATCCGTGTCCACCTGTGGCTAGCTCTATGACCACACCTGCACCCTCGATTTCACGTCGCGTCTCCCGTAAAGCGAGTCTGTTCACCGAATCCGTCATCCGCGAGATGACGCGCGAAGCCATGAAACATGGGGCGGTAAACCTGTCCCAGGGTTTTCCCGATTTCGCCGCGCCGGAAGACATCAAGCGCGTTGCGATGCAAGCCATCGCCGGCGACGTGAATCAATATGCGATCACCTGGGGCGCAAAGGATTTCCGCGACGCGATTGCCAAAAAGACGAAATGGTACCTCGGATTCGAGATCGATCCGGAAGCTGAAATCACAGTCACCTGTGGATCGACCGAAGGCATGATCTCGGCGATGATGGCCACCGTCGATCCCGGCGATGAAGTTATCGTGTTCGAGCCCTACTACGAAAACTATGCGCCGGACGCGATTCTTTCAGATGCCCGGCCACGTTAT
>DATISD010000166.1:0-1623 GCA_035469005.1 Pyrinomonadaceae bacterium
AGACAGGCGCCAAGCACAATCAACGCCCGGCGTCGCAGGCTGAGCGCGGCAATCAGCAAGGCTGAGATGAGAAACGAAAGCCAGGACGCGCGCGTAACCGAAAGTAAGAGGGCTCCGCAAATGCCGGCGAGCGCAATTGCCATCAAAAGCCCGTTTCGGCTGCGCTTACGAGGTAAGGCGACGAACAAGCCCAGCGCCAGCGACCCGATCAGTTGCAGGCTTTCCGCATACGTAGTCCAGTGATTGTAAAAGCCTGTTGCGCGTCGATCGCGACCGTAACTCCAGCGCTGAATGCCGAGACGTTCTTCGGCCGAAGCGCCCGGAAGCAGGACGCCGCGCGGGACTTCAAGTTGGCCGATCCATTCAACGCGGTAAATCTGTACCTTCAAAGCGGCTCGGTCAGGTGATTGATTAAGCGCGGTTACCAGCTCGTCGATACTTCGCAGAGGCCGGCCGTCCACCTGCTCGATCGTGTCGCCGCTGATAATCGGTACCGGCTCATTTTTAGACCTCGAGACCATCCGCGCGCCGCGCAGCGGGCTGTTCGGCGCTACGCCATAAACCTTCACGCCGCGGCCAATCGCGAGTTGGCCGAAGGTGAAGACGACATTGACCATCGTCGCGGCTATCAAAATCACTGTGAGAGTCGTCAGGATTTTCTGCGACCGGATGTTCTCAGCAAACAGATAGACGATCAGAAAGAGTGAGGCTGCCCGCAGCTTTCCGATTGAGACTGCCGGTTCGTACGAAAGAAACGATGAGAGCGCGGTGAGGAGGAAAAACGCGAACATCGGATAGTCAACCGGCGTGCGATAGAGCTTTGGCCGCGGCCAAACCAGAAACCGCAGCAGCCAGAACATCATCCCCAGCATCCACGCCGTCTGGGTCGCAGCGATTGAATTTGGCGCGGCGACGGCAAACAGGAACATCGCCCCGACAATCGCGCGCTCGAGCCAGATGGCCAGCGGTCCTAAGTTTTGAACTTTTTCAGTCTTCACAGAGAATGCGCAGATCGCTCTTCCGGATTATGGGCAGTGTCAGAACCGCGAGCGGTAGCGAGCGGATCATGCACGAACCCTGTTAGTGACAGATTCTCTTCAAGGTACTTCTTGATCCGCTCGCATCCACCACCCCACGCGGGCTGCCCGCGTAGGGACCCGGCCCGCTCGCGGTTCTGACACGTCAAGTTAATCGTTTACAAGCAGGCAGAAAAGCTTAGAATCACGAAGCTCGGATTATATTCGACCTATGGCGGAAACACATGCGACGATTGATTCCTCTTCTGGCTTTACTGCTCTTCGTTAATTCCACAATCCATGCTCAAGTCAAAACGGCCGCGGAATACCTCGATGAGGTCAAAGCAACCTCAAACCGTGCTGACGCGAAAGCTGCGAACGACTACATCGATCGCAATCACGAAAACATTCTGCAGGAATGGATCGCAATTACCGAAATCAACGCGCCGTCCGGTCAGGAACAGTCGCGGGCAAAGTATGTCGAGGGTTTGTTGCGCACTTATCGTTTGGATGACGTTCATTTTGACACGGCGGGCAATCTGATTGCCGTGCGTAAGGGGACCGGCGGCGGTCCCGTCATTGTCTTTGACGCGCACATGGACACAGT
>DATISD010000167.1:0-4644 GCA_035469005.1 Pyrinomonadaceae bacterium
GCCCGTAAACGAAACCGGCTGGAACGAAAGAAAGGCAATCTTCTTCGGATTATCCAGGGCAAACCTAATAATCGAACCGACCTGGTCGTTGTTAATCCCGTTCACCAGCGTGGTGACTAAAACGATCTCGACTCCCGCTTCGTGAAGATTGTTAATAGCGCGCAGCTTCACATCGAAGAGATTACCTACCTGCCGGTGACTGTTGGCATCGTTCCCAACTCCATCAAACTGGAAGTACACGTAACGCAAGCCGGCCTCAGCCGCTTCGCGGCAAAACTCTTTACTCTTGGCAAACTCAATCCCGTTGGTTGCCGCCTGCACCGAGTTGTAACCAACTTTTCGAGAGTACCGAATGGCTTCAATAAAGTGCGGAGAGATCGTCGGCTCACCGCCCGAGAACTGCACGGACATCTGGCGTCGCGGTTTAATCGAAATCGCGTTATCCAGAATTTCCTTGATCTCTTCCATGCTCAATTCGTGGACGAAACCAACCTGATTTGCGTCCATAAAGCATGGGTCGCACATCATGTTGCAGCGATTGGTGAGGTCCACCGTGAGCACGGCGCCCCGACCATACTTAATGGTGCTCGAACCATGATTGTGAAGCGTCTCGTCGTTATGCGCGGGAATATCGCGACCCGGAAACATTGCTTCAATGTGGGTGAGGAACTTGGAATCAATGGCCATCATATCTTCAAAGTGGCCGTGGGTGGGGCAATCCTTTACCATCCAGATTTCGCCATCTCGTTCAATAATCTGGGCCTTAATCTCGCCAACCTTCTCGTCGATCAGCATCGACACATCCTGGCTGCCATTGATGATTGATTCGCGCGCTTCGATTACGCAATTTGGACACAATGAATCAGTCGTGCGAGGCCAACCCAGGGTGGGCTTCGTCTTCTGCCACGACTTGAGCAGCGGTTTATCCGACCATTTTGGTGTGAACGATGGGTTTGGTTTGTATTTATTAATTGCTTGAATTGAATTGAAAAGCGCGCCCGCCGTCGCGGCAAGGCCTCGCTCTGCGTATTTGGTAGCTTTCATTAAATCGCAACTCCTAAGAAGGGTTTGACAGAGAACTGCACGGGGTCGCCTGTGCAACCTCCGTGCCCGCCCGCTCACGAGCAAAAGACTAGCATTTTCGCATCGTCAGCTTGCTCGCACGTGTCGTAATGCGTCAGACACGGCAGCGCGGGTCCTCAGGCCCCACTCTTAAGTGGACGAGCCATCTGCGCATCCGTGGCGTGGCGACGTCCATTTACTCAAAAGTTGTTTTTGTTCGCCCCGCGTTCGCCAAATTAAGCGCTTAATCGCTGTTAGTTGATGTAACCGTTGAAGTTAGCTTGTTAAATTGTTGTAAAGAAATGGTATTGCTCGCTTTCCCGGCAAGTGCTAGAGTCTGGCGAACTTGCGGTTAAGTTGTTACAGCGCAAGGGATTGACAGCCATCACGCGCCCCCCTATCTTGCGGTTGTCAAGCTCGGACATCATCTATCTTGTGGTTTCGATCGTTTAACGCGCGGCTCAAAGGTTCTGAACGATGAAGGTGACAAATCATGACATCATCCAAAAGCACACGGCAATCTCGACTTGCCAGTCGGCGCAAGATGGCATCCCTTCGAATGTTTTGGCAGCGGCGTCGCCTGAGACAAATTAGGTACGTGGTAGGGCAGGCGGTCTTTTCAAGCGGAACGTTTCACGCGCACGGCAATTAAAGGCAACAGTTAGGGGGTGCTCTTGTACAACGGCACAAACACAGAATGGCTTCGGAATCGGGCTCCAAGGTATAACGTCGCAGCCCAGGCACTTCCCGTCGCATCAGCGCGCGAATCAACCCGCGAAATGGTGCTACCTGCGATTCAATGGATCGCTCCTTTACCGTCCTGGACAGTTTTGGCAATGATTCTTCTCGCGGCCACCGCCGTATGCGGTACTGTGATAGTAAAGGCCCGTTCAGAATTTCAATCGTCGTCGATTCAACGCGATCGCGTGGTATCTGAAATCGATTCTCTCCGCCGTGCAAACGGGTCGCTGGAACTCGAGATTCGACGACTAACTAACGATTCAAACACGATCGAGTTGGCTGCGCGCGAAAGGCTGGGCATGGTCATGCCGAGCGACATCGTCGTGCCTGTCGAATCCATAAACTCGGCTTCGAGCTTGCGCACGTTATCTTTTGTCCGCTAACAGCACCCGCTTTACCCTGCTGCTCTGTCCACGATTTTCGGGTCCTGCCTTGAACGCGCGGCTGTTGATCAACATCACAGCCGCGCGCCTTCTCTTTTTAGGGAACCCCGCTGATTATTTCCGCAAAATTGACACTCAAAAACTCATCAACTAATATCCGACTTTAACAAAGCGATAGTCTCCGCACCGCAATTCATCAAGCGAACGAACGAATGCAACCAACCAAAAGCGCCACTGCCGAAGAGATTGAGCACGAGGCTAAGCCCTCGGATTCATTGAAGCGTCCGGCTGAGCGAAAAAGCTCATTTCGCACCGTCTCATTGGACGAGATCGATCGGCTCTACGATTCCCAGGACATCGCCGGCATTGATCTTGATCGAGATCTCGCATTTCCCGGTCAATTCCCTTACACGCGGGGCATCCACGCGACCGGCTATCGCGGCAAACTTTGGACGATGCGTCAGTTTGCGGGTTTTGGCACGCCGGAAGAAACAAACGGGCGCTTCAAGTATTTACTCCGAGAAGGACAGAACGGGCTTTCGGTCGCCTACGACCTGCCCGCGTTGATGGGTTACGATGCCGATTCACCGCTTTCCGAAGGCGAAGTGGGCAAGTGCGGCGTAGCGATTTCGTCGCTCGCCGACATGGAAGTTCTTTTCGAAGGGATCCCCCTCGAAGACGTCACCGTTTCCCAAACCATAAACGCGCCGGCTTCAGTATTCCTCGCCATGTATCTCGTGGTCGCAGAGAAACAGGGCGCTGATTGGAAAAAGATTTCCGGCACTCTGCAAAACGACATTCTGAAGGAATACATCGCCCAGAAAGAGTGGATTTACCCGATACGTTCGGCGATGAAACTGGTGGTCGACACCTTTGAGTTTTGTACCGAGCACGTGCCGCGTTATAACCCGATCTCAGTAAGTGGCTATCACATCCGCGAAGCTGGCGCGACAGCTTTGCAAGAGCTGGCTTTCACGCTCCGTGACGGGATTGAGTATGTCGATTGGGGTATTCGAGCCGGCCTTGATGTGGAACGATTCGTTCCGCGAATTTCATTCTTCTTTAACGCTCACAATGACTTCTTCGAGGAGATCGCCAAGTACCGGGCCGCACGCCGCCTCTGGGCGCGCGTGATGCGCAATCGCTTTGGCGCCGTAAACGAACGCACCATGCAGCTTCGTTTCCATACGCAGACTGCCGGTGTGTCATTAACCGTGCAGCAGCCGCTGAACAACATTGTGCGCGTGGCTATCCAGGCGCTCGCCGGCGTGCTGGGCGGGACCCAGTCGCTGCATACCGACGCGTACGACGAGGCGCTGGCACTGCCGACCGACAAGGCCGCGCTCATTGCCCTCAGAACTCAACAAATAATTGCGGAAGAAACTGGTGTTGCGAACACTGTCGATCCGCTGGGCGGCTCTTATTTTGTTGAAGCGCAAACGAACAAAATGGAGCAGGGCGCCCTGGATTACTTCGATAGGATCGATGCGATGGGTGGCATGGTCGAAGCCGTCGAGAAGGGATTTCCGCAACGTGAGATTCAGGAATCGGCTTATCAGTATCAGAAAGCTTTGGAGCGTGGCGAACAGACGATCGTCGGCGTGAACAAATACGCCATGGAGGGCGAGCTGCAGGAAGTGCCGATTCTGGTGATTGACGAATCTGTGAGACACCAGCAGGTCGAGCGGCTGGAAAAGACTCGTGCCAGACGAGACGCCGGTGAGGTCGAACGAACACTCGATTCGGTTAGAAAGGCGGCCCAGCGCAGCGAGAACACGATGCCCGCAACAATTGAGGCAGTTCGCGCCTATGCCACGCTTGGAGAAATCTGCTCGGCGCTGCGCGACGTCTACGGCGTTTATGAAGAGCCGGCCATTTGATTTCTATCCATGGCATCAAATAGAAAAATCAGAGTTCTGGTCGCCAAGCCCGGCCTCGACGGTCACGATCGCGGCGCGAAGGTCATTGCGCGGGCACTGCGAGATGCCGGCATGGAGGTTATCTATACGGGCCTGCGTCAAACGCCGGAAATGATTGCGGCGGCGGCTCTACAGGAAGACGTCGATGCCGTAGGCGTGTCGATTCTGAGCGGTGCTCATAATACGCTCTGCCCGAGAATTGTTTCACTCCTGCGCGATCAGGGGTTAACCGACACGTTGGTGGTTCTCGGTGGAATTGTTCCGCAGGAGGATATTCCAAAGCTAAAAGAACAAGGCATAGCTGAAGTATTTCTTCCCGGCACCTCAACTCAGGACATCGCAGAATTCATTAGAACGAACGTGAAGCCGCGCGACTGATCCTCTGCGCGACTCTGCGCAAACCTCGGTGCTTCTTCCTCCGCGGTTTATCAGACAATGAAAAAACAACCGCAGAGGCAATACGGAGGATGCCGCAGAGGGATCAGATCTCTAAACCTTCTTCAGGAAGCGTTCAATTCCCTTTTTACAATCCTCGCTCA
>DATISD010000168.1:0-4488 GCA_035469005.1 Pyrinomonadaceae bacterium
TTTCAGATGGCCGTCGTGACGGATGGCGTTACATTCTTTCTCCTCGGCGTAGTTGGAACGTGGCTGTTTGCGGCCGTTGACGCCTGTCGTACGGCACAGTTGATGCGAGCTGGCCTGGCGCCTGATGCCGAAGAAGACGCGATCACTCGGCAGCTTTACGGCAATCCAGTGGCGTGGGGCGTAACTCTGCTTGCCCTGGGCGCGGTCTTTCTCGCGCACACGCTGGTGGGCATTCAGTTTCCAGTGCGACGAACGCTGCCAGTTGCGCTCCTGATTCTAGGCGCTTATATGCTTTGGGATTATTTGAAACGGCGGAAGCGTCGCGAAGAATTGCGTGGGTTTGATACTGGCGCTCCGCCGCCTTCAGTCGTGACGAATTGGCCAGTTGAATCAGCCAGGTTCGGTCGAAGTGATTTTCCCACGCAGGCGAGTTCTCGGCAGTTGCGTTCGGCAAGATTGAAGTAACGTAGCGCAAATTGTTTAATTTGCGTGAGTCGCAAGTTAGCAACTTGCTTCATAGGAATAGCTATCATGGGAATCTTAGGAATTGGTCGAGGCGTTATATTGGCGGCGGCAATTATGCTCGCCCTCGCGGTGCTGAAGCGACTTATTATCGTCTTCGGAATTTTCTTCGCTTTGATAAAGTTCGCGATAGTGATCGCGTTCATCGTGCTGATCGTATCGATTGCCGTCGCCATGTTTCGCGATCGTTCCGGATCTAATAAACAATCTCAAACGCTGTGAGTCGTGCGTTCGGTAAGAGCCTCGACAGCCTGGACCCCAACACGTCATCTCACGCGTCAATCAAAATTGTGGCCTGCTGAATTGGCGTCGCACGATGCGGCGTCTCAGCGAGCCTGACGCTATCCCTTCAGTTCGTCTAAAAGGCGACTATCAATCATTTCACGCCCATTCATCGTGATCCAAATCACCAGCACGTCGTTTTTGCGTTTGCCTTCTCGCTTTTCGTGTGATAGGGTTTCGCACTTCTAGCAGCGCTAGAGCAATGCCAGACCCCGACTGAATCCGATTTCCCGGCGATTCATCAGGTGTTCAGCTGCTACTTCAAGCAGGTCAAATCAAGGTTTTTGCTGGTAACCTCCCGATTTTAAGTTTGGTGTTTTCAGTCGCCCTCGATCGGCGTCTGTTACTTTTGCGGTCGCACGTGTAGCCCCAGAACTACAAGCTCACATGGCGACCGACTGGAGCAGGTTGATGACTAGAGACGACCGGTTTTATGCCTTTATTGTTTCCCGTACCTCCCGATCCAGAGCCCACATTCGCAGAATTAGTGTCCACAAGCGTTGGCTGAAAGCATCAGCCGCCGGACTGTTCGTTATGCTGTGCGGCTTGCTTTATGGATTTTATGGCCTGACACAGCAGGCCGAACATCTGCGGGTCGAACGTGAAAACCAACGGCTGCGCGCAGAGAATGACAAACAGCGGCAGCAGTTGCAGAATCTGAACAATCGGGTGGACGCTGTTGAAGATCAGTCGCGCAAACTGGCCGAAGTGTCAGGTGTCGACGGCAGCGCGCCGCCAACCCGCGGACAGGGTGGTCCGGCTCGTCCCGTCGAGAGCGCCGCTGTGCTGGCAGCTTTGGAAGCCAAAACCGCGAAGCTGGAGCGCGAGATGCGGATGTATGAGTCGTTTATTCGCTTTCATGGCTCCAGGCCGACAATCTGGCCAGTCTTCGGGAAACTCGAAAGCGGTGTCGGCGGACGGCGCAATCCCTTCGGCGGCCGTGGTTTTGAATATCACGAGGGACAGGACATCGATGCCGCCTACGGCACGCCGGTTCAAGTTGCGGCGAGCGGCCGCGTGATCATCGCCGGATGGCAACGCGGCTACGGCAAAGTTGTTTATGTTGACCACGGCAATGGCGTTTCAACCCGCTACGGCCACCTTTCCGAGATTGATGTTGCGATTGGACAGACGGTGACGCAGGGACAGACAATCGGTTTAGTTGGCTCTACAGGTCGATCGACCGGTCCGCACCTGCATTATGAAGTGCGCATAAATAATCAGCCCGTTGATCCAAAGCCTTATCTCCCCGGCGTGGAAAAATAGGAGTTCAGCGGTTCACCAAAGTTCAGTCTGCGCCTCGAGTTCGCAGCGATGAAGGTTGAACTCTGACCTCAGCTTAACCCTGTACTTTTCCTTTCGGATTCCTCACGCGTCTGCTAACATCGCCCGAACACGTCGGATTTTGACTAACGGCAAAGGAACAAATTCATGACCTCGAAGTATTCGCGCGCTGGCGCGCTTTTTCTTTCTGTTCTGCTTCTCGTGGGCGTAGCTCCCCTGGCCGTGCTGGGTGACGAAGGAATGTTTTTGCCGGACACGCTTGGCGAGTTGCCAATCAAGAAGCTTCAGCAGCGCGGTCTGAAAATTCCTATCACCGATATTTACAATCCGAACGGGCCCAGCATTAAAGACGCGGTAGTCATCGTTGACGGCGGGACGGGCGAGTTCCTTTCCTCCGAAGGGTTGATGTTAACCAACCATCACGTCGCGTTCGAGGCACTGGTAGCAGCCTCTGACCCATCGAAGGATTACGCCACCAACGGCTACCTGGCTAAAACGCGGGCCGAAGAATTGCCCGCCAAAGGGTATAACGTTCAGATCACCCAGGATTTGAAAGACGTTACCTCAGAAGTCTTGAGCGGCGTCACCGACACTTTGTCGCCCCAGGAACGAGCGGCGGCAATCGGCGCCAAGACTCGTTCGATCCAGGCGGCTAATGCGAAACCCGCCGAAGGCATCACTGCGCAGGTGCTGCCGCTGAACGAAGGTCTCTCATATTATTTGTTCACTTACCTAACGCTGCCCGACGTTCGCATCGTTTACGCGCCGCCGAAAAACATTGGTTTCTTTGGTGGCGATCCGGACAACTTTGAATGGCCTCGTCACGATGGCGATTTCACTTTCATGCGCGTGTACGTCTCGCCGGACGGGAAACCTGCTGAATACTCACCGTCGAACGTTCCGTACAAACCAAAGAAGTTTCTGTCGCTCTCGATGGAAGGCGTGAAGGAGAACGACTTTGTGATGGTTATGGGCTATCCCGGCTCGACCCGCCGTTATCGCGAAAGCTATTCGGTCGCGTACAACCAGGATGTGTTCATGCCGTTCCTGGTTGACTTGTTTCATCAACAAATCGATGCCTTGCAAGCCGCGGGCAAGACGGATCGCGAACTTCAAATCAAGCTGCAAAGCCGGATCTTTGATATCGCCAATACCTTGAAAGATTTCGAAGGATCCGTGACCGCCATGCATCGCGAAGGAATTGTGGATCAGAAACGGAAGCAGGAAGCTGACTTTACGCGCTGGGTAAGCGAGAATCCCGAACGCCAGAAGAAATATGGTGAAGTTTTGCCCTCGCTGCAAAGAGCCTACGATGAATTGGCAAAGGAGCAGCCTCGCGACACGCTGATTGGCCAACTCGCGGGCGCGAGCGATCTCGTTTCTATTGCGAGCATAGTAGGTGCTGTGGCGGCAGATAAAGAGAAGCCGCAAGGGCAGAGGAATCCGAACACGGCGATGCTGGCAACGCGTGCCCGAGCAGCGGTGGCGGAAGTGTTCGCCGAACGAATACCCGGATACGATCGGCAGATGTTGGCTTTTCTGCTGCGAAAGGCAGCCGAACTGCCGGCCGGCCAGAAGATTGAACCGATCGAAAAGCGTTTCGGAAATCTCAAGGGCGCTGAGCGCGTTCGCGCCGAAGAAGAGTTTGCGGCAGCAGTTATGGAGAGCAAGAAGCTTTCGACGCCTGAGTCGATCGAAGCCCTCTTTAATATGACCGCAGCGCAATTGCGCGAGATGCACGAGCCGCTAATCGATTTCGCCGGCGAGATGGGAGCTTTAACCAGTGACGTGCAGGATCGCACGCGAACTTTCAACGGCATCGTCGCTCGCTGGCGGCCTCTGCTGGTGCGAGGCATGAGCGAGATGCGCGGCAGCAAACCCTATCCCGATGCCAATCGAACGTTGCGATTTACTTATGGCGAAGTGAAGGGATATGTGCCAAAGGACGCAGCAGTCTATCAAGCGTTTACAAGCCTCTCGGGTGTGATTGAGAAAGATACCGGCCACGAGCCATTCGACGCGCCTGAAAAACTGAAGCAGCTTTATCGCTCGCGTGATTTTGGTCCTTACGCCACACCCGATGGAAAAAATGTACCGGTCGATTTTCTTTCGACCACCGACATCATCGGCGGCAATTCGGGCTCGCCGATTTTGAATGGACGTGGAGAGCAGGTGGGTATCGTCTTCGACGGAAATTATGAAGGGCTGGGCAACGATTTCTTTTACAACGATGCCAAGGGCCGGACGATCTCAGTCGATATTCGTTACGTCCTGTTTATCGCCGACAAGTTTGGCGGCGCCGGTTACTTGCTCAAAGAGTTGGATATCAAGAACGCACCGGCGTCTTTGCGCCGGGCCGCGTAGTAACTTAATTACCTCGATCTAAAAAAGGAGACCCCC
>DATISD010000169.1:0-4112 GCA_035469005.1 Pyrinomonadaceae bacterium
GTTTGGTTCCTTCAGTTGCGACCGCAGGGGCAATCGACGTCGTGTTGCGTAAAGGTGACGCCACGCAGCGCGTGTTGCAGGAGGCAGCATCGGGATTTCGTATTTCGCTGGTGCGCGAGACCGAGCAGGGCGAGGAAGTCCTCGACCTCGATCGTTTGGCGACTGACAGCGAGATGTCGCCGATCATCAAATTGGTCGACACTATTATTTACAACGCGATGGAGTCGCGCGCCTCTGACATTCACATCGAAACTCGCGACACCGAAGTCCAGGTTAAGTACCGCATCGACGGCGCCCTCTACCAGAAAGTCGACCCGATAGACCTTGCTTATCATCAAACACTGATTTCCCGTATCAAGGTCATGTCGGAACTCGACATCGCTGAACGTCGCGTACCCCAGGACGGCCGCTTCCGCGTGCGTTACAAAGGACGCAATGTCGATTTCCGCGTTTCGATCATGCCGACTGTGCATGGCGAAGACGCCGTGATTCGTATTCTCGATAAGGAACAGATCAACGAAGAGTTCAAAAATCTGGATTTGAACGTCGTCGGATTCGATCCCGACGACCTGCGCAAGTTTCGGCGTTACATCGCCGAGCCTTACGGAATGGTGCTCGTAACCGGACCCACGGGCTCAGGTAAGACGACGACGCTCTACGCGGCGCTGAACGAGATTCGCAACGAGGAAGATAAGATCATCACGATCGAGGATCCGGTTGAGTATCAGTTGCACGGCATCACGCAGATTCCGGTGAACGAGAAGAAGGGCTTAACCTTTGCGCGTGGATTGCGATCAATTCTGCGCCACGATCCTGACAAGATCATGGTCGGCGAAATCCGCGACGAAGAAACGGCGCAAATCGCAATCCAATCAGCGCTGACCGGCCACCTCGTATTCACGACCGTACACGCCAACAACGTGATCGACGTGATCGGACGATTTCTGAACATGGGCGTCGAACCCTACAACTTCGTTTCATCCCTGAATTGCGTGCTGGCCCAGCGTCTGGTGCGCGTACTGTGCACATTTTGCCGGCGGCCAATTCACCCTTCCGACGCCGAATTGGTTGAATCCGGTTTGCGTCCCGATGAGCATCGCGGCCGGGTTTTTTATTCCAATGTCGGCTGCGACGCCTGCAATCACACGGGCTATCGCGGTCGTACGGCGATTCACGAGTTGCTGGACCTCAGCGATAACATTCGCGAGATGATTGTTGAGCGGCGGCCGGGCTCGGAAGTCCGCCGCGCGGCCGAAGCCGAGGGCCTGACCAGTCTGCGCGAATCTGCCTTGAAGAAGGTTTTTTCCGGCGTTTCCACTCTGCACGAAATTAATCGCGTCACTTTTGTCGAGGAATTGAATCTAAACGACAGGCGGTGAGGCCTCTTAACCCGGCAAAAAGGGAGGATTTGCTGCATCAGCCGTAAACGCCTCCTGGTTCTTAAAATTAGCCTGATTTTTGTGCTAGACTGCTGGGACTTTTTCGGCATTGCGGAACTGGTTCAAACCAGCTGCGTGTAAACAAGAGGCCCCGCGAGTTTTCCGGTTGGCTTTTCCTAAAGCCCGACGTTTCCACTTGAGGTTGTTTATGAAATCAAAAAACCGTTGGCACTCGATTCTGGCGCTGATGATTGTGACTTGCATGTTAGCGCTGCCGATGACCGCGTTCGCCACGAAGGGCAAGGACCACTATAAGCGCGGCATGGATTACGAGAGGGCGCAACAATGGGAGAAAGCAGCTCAGGAATTCACGCTTGCGCTGGCCGCCGATCCCGGAAACGTCGATTACCAGTTGCACTATAGGCGCGCGATTTTCAATGCTTCGCAGTCGTTCATGCAGCAGGGGCGGGCTCTGGCCGAACAGCGGGATTATGTCGGAGCTTATAACGCCTTTCGCCAGGCCTTCGGCTACGATCCGGTAAACCAGCTGGCAGTTTCAGAAATGGAGCGCATGCTGAGACTCGAACAGGTCAAGCAGGGAAATGCCCGCACTGACTCAGGCGACGGCAATCCAAAAACAGACGCCGCCTCGAACGATGGAACACCAGCACAGCCCTCGCAAACTCAGACGCAGGAACAGGAGCCACAGCCAAGGGCAGAACCCTCGCGGGTAATTACCTTCACTGGCGTCGATCTGAAAACCGTCATCAAGCAATTGGCAGCGGACCTCGATCTGAACGTTATGTTTGATCGGCAATCGTTCGCGCAACCGCGGCCGATCGAGGTGAACTTGCGCAACGTGACTGCCGCGAAAGCGCTGGACTATATCTTTCTGCAGGAGAACTTGTTTTTCCAAAAACTTGATCGACGCACAATTCTGGTCGCGGATCAAACCCGGCGTCCCCAGTACCAGCAGCTTGTCGTGCGCACGTTCTTTATCGCCAATTCCGATCCCGACAAAGTCAAAGCTCTGATCGCCCAGGCATTGCCCGCGTCAGTGGGCCGACCGCAGCCAATAGTCGTTTCCGACAAAGACACGAACAGTCTGACCGTTCGCGATACGGCTGAGAACGTCAAGCTCATCGGCGAGCTGCTGCAAAGCATCGACAAGGATCGCGCCGAAGTCGTGATGGACGTGGAAATCTATGAGGTCAACCGCAGCGATCTGCTTACATTCGGTAACCAGATTGGATCGGGGAACTTCACTATGGGCGGATCGCCTGGTTTGTCGATTCTGACCTCGAACTCAACCACCAATCCCAATCAGACTGCGGGCGTGGATATTCGGAGCATACTGAACGGTGTGCCGACTGCGGCGGCAGCAGCGCTGGTCATTCCGCCGGCGGTCTTCAATGCTTTTCAAAGTAAGAACAATGCGAAGCTCCTCGCTTCAACCCAAATCCACGCTTTCAATAACGAAGAATCAAGCGCCCGTATTGGCCAGCGCGTCCCGGTGCAAACTGCTCAGGCCTACCCATTCGGCGTGCAGACGGGAACTAATACAACCAATCCGAATGGTTTCCCCACTGGAGGCTTTCCGGTAATCAACTACGAGCCAACCGGCTTGACGCTTAACTTCACGCCCATCGTTTTCCCGAACCTGGATGTGCAGGTGAAGATGAAGATCGAAACGAAAGACGTGAGCGGCGCTAACACTCTGACCCCGACTTTCACCGAGCGAACTCTGAATGGTACCGCGCGCGTCCAGAATAATCGGACCATGATGCTGGCGAGCGTTTCTACTGAAGTTCAGTCGAACGGCCGGCAAGGTTTGCCCATTCTTGGCGGTCTGCCCATTTTCGGCAGACTTTTTAGTGCGCCGACGAAAGAAAGTCGGCAGGTGGATATCGTAATCGCGGTGACGCCCCGAGTACTGCGCGCGCCTTCCCTGACACCGCGTGACGACGAGATGCGGCCGAGCGGCACCCTGCAGGCGCCGACCACCGGCTCGCTTGAAGCGATGCTGCGGGAAACCCAACGCGAAGAACAGATTGCTGCGGCGCGACGGATTCCCAAGCAGGTCACCGTCCAATTGCCGGATGCTCCGGTGACCTACGAACCAGCTAAGACCAACGGAACCGATCAGACGGCCGTCGCCGCTAATAAGACCGAAGCTGCCAATAAGCCCGGAGCTGCTAACTCGGCTCCAGCCGGTAATGGCTCGCAAACCGGGAACGCAGTTACAGCTCCGGCCCAAACTGCTACGACGCAACGGGCGGCTCCAACTCGTACTGACGTTGCTTTACAAAACGACGGCCTGCCGCAACCCAAACCGGCAGCGTTGACGACGACGCAGGCGCCGGAACAAAAGACAGACGTGGCCACGGCTTTGAAGAGCCTGGTTTCGTCGCCGACAGATGTTTCAACTACTGGTCTGAACGCGAAGCGCGATGTGGCCGCCGCAACCCAAACGGAGCCGCCGGCAAAGACTGACAGTGCTGTACTTGAACCTAAGGCGATTGAGCCCCTGCCGGGTCTCATTGAGTTAAGCTTCACTCCTGATCAAAACGAATTAAAGGTCGGCGAGAAGCGACAGCTTGCTTTGCAGGTGAAATCGGATGCGCCGCTTGGCATGGCTGTCGTCAGCTTGCGATTCGATCCGACGGTCCTCAAAGTAAGCACAATTTCATGTGGCGATTTATTTGCTAACGCCAAGACCGCGCCGATGCTGAC
>DATISD010000170.1:0-6625 GCA_035469005.1 Pyrinomonadaceae bacterium
TAGCGATGACCGTAATCTTCATCGCGTCAGACATCGTCTCGTCGATGACGTGTCCGAAGATGATATTCGCGTCCTCGTCCGCTTCTTCACGCACGATCGAGGCTGCCTCGTTGATTTCATATAACGTCAAATCATGCCCGCCGGTGATGTTGATGAGCACGCCGCGCGCTCCCTTGATCGAAGCCTCTTCCAACAACGGTGAAGAGATGGCTTCCTGCGTTGCCTCAATTGCGCGATTCTCACCGCGCGCAAAGCCGGTGCCCATCAGCGCCATGCCCATGCCCTGCATGATTGTGCGTACGTCGGCAAAGTCGAGGTTGATAAAACCAGGAACAGTGATCAAATCACTGATGCCCTGGACCGCCTGGCGCAGCACGTCGTCAGCAGTCTTGAAAGCATCGGTGACTGAGGCCGTTTGCGCGACCGCACCAAACAGCCGCTCGTTCGGAATGGTGATCACTGTGTCGACCGATTCGTGCAGCTCGTTGAGGCCATGCTCGGCTTGCTGTAGACGGCGCCGTCCTTCGAAATTGAACGGCTTGGTCACAACTGCCACGGTCAGCGCCCCCAGTTCAGTTGCGAGGGAAGCAACAATCGGCGCGCCCCCCGTGCCGGTGCCTCCACCAAGGCCTGTCGTAACGAAGACCATGTCTGAGCCTTCGAGAACCTCGATAATCTTGTCTGTATCTTCCAACGCTGCCTGGCGCCCAACTTCCGGATCGGCTCCGGCGCCGAGACCTTTGGTGAGCCGCCCGCCCAACTGAATCTTCACCGGCGCGCGCGAACGCTTTAACGCCTGCAAATCTGTGTTGGCAACTACAAAGTCGATTCCCTCGATGCCGGCGTCAATCATGCGATTGACTGCGTTGCCGCCACCGCCACCCACCCCAATCACCTTTATGCGTGCTCCGGTAATGGGAGGCTCATCGTCGATGAAAATATTTATGCTTCTGCCGGGTTCGCGTACCTCAGGTGTCATTGCTTTTTCCTCTCTTCCGAACTTGGAAGGCGTCCACTGCCTCTTTCGTTTATTTTGGGCTGGCTGAACCACGGGCCTCTATATGTTGCGGACAATATATTGTGCCACAGGCGCGCCAGCATACAATACTTGCTCAAAAAATACTACTGCTAAAACGACTACGAAACTTGGAAACGAAGTGCGTTAAGCGGCCGCTGCCGCCGCGTTTCCCCGCTCCCGCGCGTTGCTCCAATGCATGAGCGCGCTGAGAGACCAGCGCGAGTCCGGCGGCTGCGGCCCACGAAGGACTCTGAATGTCTTCTACCAGTCCACCGAAACGATCTCGCTCCGGATAACCGATACGAACAGGCGCATCGAAAACCTGTTCAGCGATTTCAACCATGCCGTCAAGCAAAGCTCCGCCGCCCGTCAACACCACCCCACTCGACAACTGTCGACTCCATCCCGCGTCTCTGATTTCGTCGGAAACATGCATCAGCACTTCCTCCGCGCGCGGCTGCAGGATGTCGCAGAGAATTTGCCGCGACAGTTGGCGCGCCGCGCGTCCCCCAACCGACGGAACTTCAACCATCTCTCCACGCTCGGCGTCAGTCAGTGAGGCGCTTGAAGCACAACCGACGGAACGCTTGATTCTTTCCGCCTCAGGAATCGGTGTGCGTAAACCAAAAGCGATGTCGTTGGTAAAGTGCGAGCCGCCCAGCGGAAAGACCGCGGTGTGTTGCACCGCGCCACGTTGATAGACGCAAAGTCCGGTAGTCTCGGCGCCAATATCAACCAACGCTGCGCCGTATTCCTTATCATCATCCGTGAGCGTAGCTTCGGCCGCGGCCAGCTGCTCAAGAATCATGTCAGCAACAATCAATCCCGCACGATTCACTGCATTTATCGCATTTTGCCGAGCCGTCACCGGACTCGTAACGATATGAACTTTCACCGCCAAACGGGCGCCAGTCATCCCCACCGGGTCATTAATTCCATCCTGATCATCGACGATGAATTCCTGCGGCAGGCGATCGACGATCTCGCGCCCTGCGGGCAGTTGAATCGCGCAAGCCGAATCGATTGCGCGTCGTACGTCCTCCGGTGTTATTTCTCGATCCCGACTCGCAACGGCGACAATCGCCTGCCCATTGAATCCCATAATGTGCGAACCCGCGAGATTGATGGTTACCTCTTCGGCCTGCATACCGCTCATGCGTTCAGCTTCTTCCACGGCCCGCTTAATCGATTCAACGGCTGCGTCCGGGTTAACGATCACTCCTTTGCGCAGGCCGCGTGATTCGGATTCGCCGATGCCGAGGACCTGAAGCACTCCTTCTTCCGCGGGGCCACCCACGATGCACGTCACTTTGCTCGTGCCAATGTCCAGCCCGATTGTGTGATTCGTGCGCTTCGCCATCAGCTTCTTTTCATAAGGTCAGCTCAACAAATTAACGGAAACGACCGGTGCCGGTTGCCGGTTGATCTTCCGGCGCCGCGGGTTTTCGTTCATTTCTTTTCCGGTTGTCGTTCGCCGAAGGCTTCTCCGTCTGAGTCTTTCTTTCGCCAACGTTAGCATTCGTGGTTGACGCACTGGTTTGATTCGGAGTTTGCACGGCTGCGTCTGGCGAATCCGAGGTCACTCTATTTCCTGAACTGGATCCGATGGTCACTCGACCGGTCTGTACTCCGACGTAGGTAATCGCTGAGCCACGCGGCGTCTGTTTGTATTCGTCCAAAGCATCGAGCGCGATTTTCAAACGCGGTCCCGGATCCTGCGATCCGAGTCTCACTTCGATCTGTGAATCCTTACCCGCCAGCTGCACTCGAATGTCACGTAGATCAATCAGCGTAACTTCGCTGACACGATCAGAAAGGCCGGCCGCGTTCCATTCGCCAAGCAGCTCGAGATACTTTTTCAATCGATCGACATTTTCCTGGCGCGCCTCTTCCGTGCCCTCTTCATTCCAGCCACGAATGAAGAACGCCGGCATTTGATCGTCAGGCTTCATCTCTCCGAGTGCGACACCTTCATCATCGACCCAAACGAGATGGCCGGCCGCGGTCCGAACGACGGCGACGGGCACGCGCTCAGTGATGCGCACGCGCAAACGATCTGGCAGCACGCGACTAACGACGGCTCGCCGCACGCCGGCTAAACGCGACAACTCGTGACTGAGGGCGTTGAGATCAGCCCGCCAAACGCCGGTGCGCGCCACGGCCTTTCTGGTTAGGCCCTCGATCTCTTCAGCAGAGGTGCGCGTCGTTCCGGTCACATCGATCGTCCGAACTTGAAATAGAGCGGCGGACGCGGCGGCGCGATATCCAACGATTAGAGTAATCAGGACCAGCCCAGCCAGCCCGACCTTCAAAGCCGCGGGGAGATAGCCGAAGAGCGCGCGCAGCGAGAAACTGCGCCCGGTGGGCCCGCCACTGCGGCGCGCCGGGCGTTGCACAAAGCCTTTCGTTTGAGCGGCAGAGCGGCGGGCGCCGCGCGATGCAATGACTTGTTCTTTCATATTGTTTCTGCGTTTTGAGTTCCGCCTTCAGGCGGAATCCGCATACACCAAGCCCGCCTGAAGGCGGTACTCCAAAACCCTACTTGCTACTCCACAATTCCACTTCGTACTCCAGATCGATTCCGTGCTCGCGTTTTACCTTCTCCCGAATCTCTTCGGCCAAAGCCAGGGCATCGGCCGCCTTCGCATCGTCGCCCTCGGTGACGATAAAGTTCGCATGCTTCGGCG
This sequence comes from Pyrinomonadaceae bacterium, assembly GCA_035469005.1. Classification (GTDB taxonomy): domain Bacteria; phylum Acidobacteriota; class Blastocatellia; order Pyrinomonadales; family Pyrinomonadaceae; genus UBA11740. The sequence continues at coordinate 3,706 of DATISD010000170.1, forward strand.
AAACGACTGCGCCGCCGCGGCGAGTTCCCTTCATTCCCAGTTCGTCAATCATCTTGCCCGTACCTACCGGGCTTGCCGGCGCGTTCTTGAAGAAACAGCCCGCTGAGCGCGCGCCGTGTGGCTGCGTCGCCATGCGCTGGCTCTTTGCCTTTTCCATCCGTGCCGCGATCTCGTCTCTGTCGTCCGGTTGGAGCAGGAGCGTCGCTCCCAAAAGCAACTCGCCGTCGCGAAATGAAGTGTGACGATAATTCCATTGCACGTCACTTCCCGGGATCTCGTGCACTTTGCCGGCACGCGCGACGCGAACCGTCTCAACCACAGTACCGATCTCCTGGCCGTACGCGCCGGCGTTCATCCACAGCGCCCCACCCACAGTTCCGGGAATTCCATTCAAACCTTCAATGCCCGAAAGACCCTGGCGCGCGGTATCGATGCACAGACGCGGCAGCGAATATCCAGCGCTTACCGAAACTCGATGGCCAGCGAAAACCGGAGCTGCTTTCAAATCTCTCAAACTGACAATCACGTAGTGATGGTCGCCGTCATCAGCCAGCACGTTGCTTCCTGATCCCAACGGCCGCCAGGCGATCCCACGCTCCTCCAATTGGTGGATCAAAGCGGCTGCCTGCTCTTCTGTCCGTGGCGACAGCACCCAATCGATCGCACCGCCGACGCGCAGACTGGTCAGTTCAGCAAACCTGACCCCTCGCTCGGCACGAATATTGAGACGCGAGGCAATCGATTCCACCCCGCCGTCGCGAGCCGTTTCGCCTGGATTCTGTGGTTCTTCTGACTCGACCATTCGATCTAACGTCCGTCCGGGTTCTCTGTCTCGCTGACTGGAGCGCAACCGTCCAGGTTGCTTTATCTCGCTATCACGCTGCCAGCAAGCGAGGACACTTGCGCTTCAGTCCAGGTGGCACAGACTCAGGTCTTTGCCCCGTTTCGCAGCAATTCCAATAACTGATCGCCGATGCGAGTAACCGTTCCCGCGCCGAGGGTAATTACCAAATCGCCGTCTCGCACTGTTTCGCCCAGGATTTCGGCGGCACCGTCAACACTGCCAATGTAGTCGGCACTCTTATGGCCATAACTTTTGATTCGATTCGTCAAAACTTCCGCGTTGATTCCCTCGATCGGGGTTTCGCTGGCCGCATAAATGTCAGTCACGAGCAGCACGTCGGCGTTATTGAAAGCGCTGGCGAATTCATCCATCAAATCCGCTGTACGCGTGTAACGATGCGGCTGAAACAAAACTACGATGCGCCGGTTCGGCGCGCCAATTCGCGCCGCGCTCAACGTTGCCTTAATTTCTGTTGGATGATGGCCGTAATCATCAACGACCGTAATACCGTGCTCGTCGCCTTTGAATTGAAACCGGCGCTCGGCGCCGCTGAATTCCGAAAGCGCGTGCGCGATCGTGTCGAACGGCACGTCCAGTTCAAGCCCGACCGCGATTGCCGCCAGCGAGTTGTAAACATTATGTTTGCCCGGGACGCGCAGAGTGACGCGGCCCAGAACGTTGATTCCACTCAAGACGTGAAAGGTTGAGCCAAAAGAATGATCGTATTGGATGTCGTACGCTGAGATGTCGGCCTGCGCGCTCATTCCATAAGTAATGCGGCGACGCTCAACTTTCGGAATCACCGCCTGCACGTGCGGGTCGTCAAGACAAAGAACGGCCGCCCCGTAAAACGGGACTTTGTTGACGAAGTCGGCGAAGCATTTTCGCACGTCTTCCATGTCGTGGTAGTAGTCCATGTGCTCGCGATCGATGTTAGTCACTACGGCAATCATCGGATCCAGCATCAGAAACGAGCGATCGCTTTCGTCTGCTTCGACCACCATTAGTTCGCTTTTTCCCAGGCGCGCATTGGCGCGATACGAGCGCACGATGCCCCCGACGACAAACGTGGGATCAAGGCCGGCGATGCCCAGCACCGTGGCAATCATCGAAGTCGTCGTCGTTTTGCCGTGCGACCCGGCAACGGCAACCGTGTAAGGCTTCATGCGCATCAATTCGGCGAGCATTTCAGCCCGCGGAATTACGGGAATCGAACGGCGCCGCGCCTCGATGATTTCCGGGTTGTCATCACGCACGGCAGTCGAGCGCACCACCACATGCGCGTCCCCGACATTTGCGGCGTCGTGGCCTTCGGTAACTTCGACCTTCAACTCTTCGAGATGAGCAGTGACCTCTGACTTCTTCTGATCGGAACCAGAGACACGAAAGCCAAGATTCGCCAGAACTTCAGCGATGCCCGACATGCCAATGCCGCCGATGCCGACAAAGTGAATGTGCTGAAATGGTCTGAACATCTTTCTGTTTCAGATCTCAAATTTGAGATCTCAAATTCTTCACCGCCCGCGAACAGGGCGAAGCCCGCGCCGATTGAGTCCCGCTACTTCCTTCTTATCAATTCTTCCATCAATTCAACTGTCGCCGCCGCCGCGTCCCGCCGCGCCAGCTTGCGACTTGCCGCCTCCATTTGCGTAATTCTCTGCGGCTCGTTCAGCAACTGGGTAATCTCATTTGCCAATCGCTCGCCGCTGAGATCCTTCTGCAAAATCATTCGTGCCGCGCCGCCTTTCTCCAGGGCTTCAGCGTTCTTCCGTTGATGATCGTCAGCCGCCAGCGGAAATGGAATCATGATAGCTGCTTTGCCGGCGGCAACTAACTCGGCGCTCGTAGTTGCGCCCGCTCGGCAAATAATCAAGTCGGCCCGGGCAAACTCGCTCACCATGTTATCGATATAACGCTTCACCTCTACGCCGGCTTGCCAGCTTGCTGCTTCATATCCGCGCTGCACCTTATCGAATTCGCCTTCACCAGTTTGATGCGTCACGTGCAGCGCATTTTTCCTCGCAGCGAGATGTGGCAACGCTGCAATCATTGCGTCATTTATCGCGCGCGCACCCT
>DATISD010000171.1:0-3631 GCA_035469005.1 Pyrinomonadaceae bacterium
CACTTTCTCACCTTAATTCGCATCGCAGCGCCGCCGGTGCTGGTCTCAGCCGTCGGTTCAACCATCGCCACGATTGCTTTTCGCGAACTGACCACCACCGCCAGCGGACTTCGCGTCGGACTCTATGTGCTGGCCCTGATCGGCGGCTGGCTAATCATAATTTGCGGAGCCCTATTTAGTTTGATCGTCATGGGCGGGGCCACGCGCAATCTGGTCTCGCATCTTATTTGGAACGAGCCGGTGTCGGTGCGCACCACTTATCGCGCCGTGAAAGAACGATTTTGGGGGCTGCTCGGCGCCAGCATAATGGTCGCGTTGTGGCTGGCGTTTGCCGGCTCTGTGGCGTCCATGGCCTATGGATTCGTTTCCGTAATCGTCTTCGCCGCCATCGGTTTCGCTTCAAGCGTTTCGACCTGGATAACCGCGATAGTCGGAGTCGTTGGCATGGTCGCCGCAATTATTGGCGGCTTGATACTTTTTTTTCTGCTCGCCGGCAGGATGGCTTATGTGCCGCAGGCGATGCTGGTCGAAGGCCGTGGTGTTTTCTCAGCAATCAACCGCAGCTTTTCTTTGGCCAGCGGGAATGTGCGTCGCCTGATGGCCATGACACTCTTTACTTTCTTTGCGACGTACTCAGCCCTGATGCTGTTGATGATTCCGCTGGGTTGGTACGGATATCTGAACGGCGTAGATCTTTCTCCGTTCGGTACCACCTGGCCAACCTGGTATGCAATCGGCTATCAAGTGATCTTGCAGTGCAGCCAGGTAACGCTGGCGCCGATTTGGATGCTGGGGCTATCGCTCCTCTATGTCGATGAACGCGTGCGCCACGAAGGTTATGACATTGAGTTGATGGCCGCGCGCCAACTTCCCGAGATGCCGACACTCCCGGGCGTCGTTTCTCCTTTCGCGCCGGCTTTGGTGACAGGCCGGGAGCCAAAGTTTGTGCCGCCGCCTCCGGGTCAGATTCAAACCGGAAGCGTCCTGGGTTTGAGCTAGATCAGAATGCTCAAAATGATTTCATCTCGCTTGCGGTTGTTCGCAGCCTTTACTCTGATTTGCGTGTTCGCGCCCCTCACGATCGCGAATGCCGCAACGTTAGACGACTATCAACATCGAGTCACAGCCGCGGCCGCTCTGGTCGAAGAGTTACGCGGCGCAGGTGAAGATGAAAGCAATCTGCAGCCTGAAGCATTCATCACTACAAATTTGGTTCGCCTGCGGCAGATGCTGCCCCCTAAAGAAACAGTTGTCGTCGATGGGCAGAGCGTGCCGGTCGACAACTCGTGGTTGCACCAGGAACTCACAGCTTTCGAAAAGATAAACACCGCGCTGAAGCGTGCCGAATCGCTGGCGCGGATTGCCGAGCGCCTGCGCGCTATTGACGATCGGATCCAGGAGATCCATCGAAGGAAGGTGGCCGCCGCGTATGACAAGGACGCGGAGAAGGGCCGGCTCGCTGAAATCCTGCGCCGGCCCGAATACATTCAGACGGCGCCCGAGGGTAGCGCGCTCGAGCGGCTGCTGGAGCGTATCATCCGGTGGCTCAGCAAATTTTTCCCCCAACCCAAGCCCATGCAACCCGGCGGATCACCCTGGATCTCGGCCGGTGCCCAGATTCTAGTCGTAGGTATCTGCGTCGCCGCAATCGCGTTTCTGATCTGGCGCTACGGCCCGCGATTCATGCAGGGCCGGCGCCAGAAAAAGAAGAAACGGGAAGCGCGCATCATCCTGGGAGAACGGCTTGAGCCGGACCAGACTGCGGCAGATTTGTTGGCCCAGGCTGACGCGCTGGCACGCACCGGCGATCTACGCTCGGCGATTCGCAAGGCTTACATCGCGCTGCTCTGCGAACTCGGCGATCGCAAACTCATCAGCCTCGCTCAATACAAAACCAATCGCGATTATCTTTACTCAGTCCGCGACAAGGTTTCTCTGTATAGCTCGATGCGCAAGCTGACCACGCGTTTCGAGCTTCATTGGTACGGGCTCGTGCCCGCCGGCGAGAACGATTGGAACGATTTTCGAAACGATTATCAGAACACACTGAGAACCGGATCCGGATGATCGCCAGAACTCATCTTTCATCCATCCGCCTTCATCCTTAGAGAAATGCGTCAACGCCTGATCGTCATCATCACTCTGATCATCGTCGTGACGATACTGGTGTTGCTGAACGCCGCGTCGTACGTGAAGGTCGAACCGACCGCGGACTCGGAAAGCGCGCCCGATCGTTCCACCTTCAACGCCGGAGCGACGGGCACACGGGCCGTCTACGATTTTCTGCACGAATCGGGCTATCAGGTCGCGCGCTGGCGCGAGTCGACGGCTTCGCTACTCAGTTTCAGCGGGCCAAAGCCGGCTACGATCGTAATCGTTGGCAACACGCGCATTCCTTTCAGCCGGACCGAAAGCAAAGAACTCCTGCATTGGGTCGAGACCGGAGGTCGTCTGGTCATTATCGATCGCACCCCCGATCCCAACTTATTACCGGCATCGGGCGATTGGACGATTCAGGCACACCCGATAAATTTCCCCTGGTCGGAACTCAATCCTAATGATTTCGAGCAAATGACTCGTGATGTTAAGCCGGTTGCGCCTTCACAAACCACGCTGCTCGCACGCAATGTCGAGCAGATCATACCGTCACGGTTCGCTGCCGGAATCACGATTGGCCTCCGCGACAGCGGCAAGCCGGGGAATAAGGCGGGCAGCTCGCATGAGAAACCATCACGCGAAAGCCGCGACAACGATGACGAAGAAGACAATGCCGATTCAGAAGCAAGTCCGTCACCGGAAATCGACGTAACGACCAACGAGTCAAAGACTTCCCCTGCGCCGGTCACGACCTTCAGCAACGATCGTGGGGCGCTGCTGGTCGATTATGCGCATGGAATGGGTCGCATAGTGCTGCTGTCCGACCCTTACCTTGTCGCAAATAACGGAATCAATCGTGCTGACAATCTACAACTGGCGATTAACGTGATTATGGGTGAAGGTGGGCTGGCGGCGTTTGACGAATTTCATCAGGGACACGCGTACACACACAATGCTTTGATTCAATACTTCGAAGGAACCCCGGTGCTCGCGATTTGCGGACAACTCGCCCTGATTGGCCTCGCGATTGTGTGGTCTCGCGGTACACGTTTCGCGCGGCCTTTGCCACTGCCGCGTGTCGATCGCCGATCGAGTCTCGAGTTTGTCGCGTCCATGGCTGAGCTGCAACAGCGCGCTAAGGCCCATGATTTGGCTCTGGAAAATATCTATGCGCGCGTGCGCCGCGTCCTGGTGCGGCACGCGGGGCTGAATAACAACAGCCCGCGCGCTGAAATAGCTGCCCGGGTCGCGGCGCGATCCAAGATTAATCAGCAGCAGCTTGAATCCCTGATGCGAAGCTGTGAAGATACAATCAACGGCGCACCGACAAGCGGAAGAGAAACCTTGCAATTGGTAAAGCGTCTGCGAGCAATTGAATCACAACTGGGATTGCAGGGACGCGCTCGCGATGCGAAACAGAAGGCTGAAAGAGCTGAACTCTAAGTCAGAACCGCCTGCGGTAGCGGGCGGTTGATCTTTAGGTTTTCAAGCACAATCGATCCGGAATGGTAACCGCCCGCTACCGCAGGCGGTT
>DATISD010000172.1:0-1645 GCA_035469005.1 Pyrinomonadaceae bacterium
GGTTGGAAGATTGTCACGCTGGGCGGCCGTATCCTCCGCGCTGAAACCGCGGCGATTGTGATTGCCACGCTGATTCAACATCGGTTCGGCGATCTGACTTAGGGTGTGGAGTTCCGCCTCCAAACTACTTCTGATCCATCACGCCGACAACTGCAATGCGGCTGCCACTTGAATTCACCGCAATGCGCGTTACTCGTTTTATGCCCGACTCCGAAAAATCCGCGACCTCCTGCCACTGGGCTCCACGCAGCGGAACCACCGCAAATAACTTCGAGTCCTTCGCCATTATGAGCTTGCCGCCTGGCAGCCACGCATAGTCTTCGACGCCGGGCAGGGTCGCAATCAACGATGCGCTGGTGCGCATGCGTAAATCAAAGGCTTTGATCTCCCAATCCTGATCCGAAACTTTATGAACAAAGCTGAAGCTATTTTGGTTTGGCACTTTCCGCAGGACGCGTCCGGGATTTTCAGTGACGAATTCCGACTTGCCCGTGCGCAGCTCGTAGACTTCGAGGAAGTTCGGCTTGCCGGTGCCACCGAGTACGAATAGGGCCACTGTGTCCGGGTCTATCCAGCAGTGGTAACCAACCGGCTTAATGTTCTCGATAATTAGGGACGGCGGGCCACCGCCCGTTAGCGGAAACTTCCAGAGGCGTTGCTTGCCATCGGCTTCGACCCGCACCACAGAAATATTTTTCTTGTCAGGCATCAGCGTCGGCGAGTACTCGCTCTCGGGCGTGTTCGTAACCTGAGTAGTCGCGCCGTGGTTTAGGTCATACCGATAGATGTCGGCCTGTTTGTTTCTGATTGAGGTATAGAGAATGCTTTGACCGTCAGGCAGAAAGGACGGCTGATTGTTGTAGCCGGCGACATCAGTAATCTTTTTGGGTTCGCCAAACTTCAGTTCGTTCTTCCTCGTGCTCTTCAGGTCAACGATGAAGATGTCGCTGGCCGGCGGCGCTGGCGAAGGCGAGGGCGTTTGCGCAAAGACGTGCGGCAAAAAAACGAACAAGATGATTGACGCACAGTACAGTAGGCGTTTCATGGCCGTGAGATTAACTCAAGTAGCTGAGATGACAAACTACCGATCCTTAACTGCGAACAACCTTATTCGAAGTCTCGCCACCGCATTTCACCCCTTTTGTCAGAACCCTACTGCGTTCTCGTCGCGGGGGGTTAACCGCGGGTATACGGTGGCGAGAGTGTGGTAATCCTCAACGCGTGCGGACTGAACGCTGCTGCCTTGCGCCATCACCGCTCCCTGTGTGATTATTGGTTCAATGAATGCCATCCTAAACAGACCTAATCTTTCAAGGAGTAAGTGAAGAGTGAAAGCGGAGTTAGCGCAATTAATCGCTTTGCAAAACGCAGATACCAATATAAGAAGACTACAGACCGAGATAAAGAGCATCCCTGAGAGGCGCGCCGAGATCGAAAAAGAGTTCGATCAGCGCGCCTTTGAAATTCGCGCGCTGGAAGAGCGCCGCGACAACGCCCGTCACGAACGTACTCGCCTGGAAGCAGAAATCTTTGAGCAGAAACAACGCGCCGAACGCGCCGATCGAAATTTGATGGCGGCGAAAAAGCCGGAAGAGTACACTGCGGCAATTCGGGAAGCAGACGCTGCGCGGAAACAAATCTCTGC
>DATISD010000173.1:0-8225 GCA_035469005.1 Pyrinomonadaceae bacterium
CCCGTTGCAATGCCGAAAGTGCTCTGGTTGAGCACCGTGCTGATTCTGATTAGCAGCATCACGATCGAAATCTCGCGTCGATCTTTGAAGCAAAAGAGTGATTCCGGTTACGGACGTTGGCTGGCCATTACTACCGTGCTGGGTCTCGGCTTTCTCGGCTCACAGTTGGTCGCCTGGCGACAATTAGTGCGACAGGGCGTGTACCTGGCGAATAATCCGTACAACTCTTTCTTTTATTTGTTTACTGCGGCGCACGGGTTGCATTTGGCAGGCGGCCTCTGTGCTTTGGGTTATCTGCTCGCGCGCAAAGATAAATACCGCCACAGGCTCGATGGCGAGTTAAGAAGAATTGGCGCGGCCGATGCGGTATCGATCTATTGGCATTTTATGGATGTTCTTTGGGTGGGATTGTTTGGGCTTTTGATGTTTTGGAGATGATGTGTTCGCTCCCTCTCCATCTGGGAGAGGGCCGGGGTGAGGGACTAAGAAGTGACTGGCTCTTACACCCTCACCCTAACCCTCTCCCAACGGGAGAGGGAACAAACAAACTCTCGGAGGTTAATGTGGCGACTGAAGCACAAGCATTGACAGGCGACTGGGGTGGCGGCGTTCACCCATATCGCGTGGGGCATCGCAAGCTGGGCATGTGGCTTTTCATCATGTCCGACTCACTGACGTTCTCGGCGCTGCTAATTGGTTACGCTTACCTGCGCGTATCGAATGTCTGGCCGACGCCATTCAAATTCTATCCCAGCATCGTTTTTTCCTCGGTGATGACGCTCGTGCTGCTCTCGTCGAGCTTGACGATGGTAATGGCCGTTTCCTCCTCTGCACGAAGAGAACGCTCGCGCGCGCGAATGTGGATCATCGCCACGGCGGTTCTGGGCGCCACATTTATTGTGCTGCACATGATCGAGTGGAAACACTTGATCGATGAGGGATTAAGGCCGTTTCAGTTGCCGGCCGAGTGGGTAGAGAAGTGGCCCGGGGCCACACCCGGATTTGGCGCTACGTTCTTTGGCATCACCGGCATGCACATGTTCCACGTATTCAGCGGCTGCATTTATTTGCTGGTGGTTGCGGCCCGCGTCAACAAGCTGAAACATGAAGACGTCGAGATTAGCGGGCTGTACTGGCACTTTGTCGATTTGGTTTGGATGTTCGTTTTCCCGATGATCTATTTGCTGTCGATCTATCCGAAGTAGTAGGGACAGTGGCACAGACTTGAGCCTGTGTTACCGGTGTAGCAGTCACAGACTTAAGTCTGTGGCGCTTTGGAGAATCACATGAGCGCACATGCCGAAGCTGAAGAGCATTTCGCCGGAAGCAATCGACTTTTCATGTCCGTATGGTTTTGGTTGTTGTTGCTGACGGGTTTTGAAGTGTTCCTGGGTTATGTTCAATTACCCATAGTTTACATGTTGGTGATTTTGATGGGCGCATCAATCATCAAGGCGGCGCTGATCGTGGCTTACTTCATGCACCTGCGGTTCGAGCGTCTGAATCTGATCCTGACGATTGTGCCGGCGCTGGTAGTTTGCATCTGCTTATTGCTGGTTTTCTTTCCCGACAGTTTTCGCGCGAAGAATCTGCGTTATCTGGGGCCGCCGCCCGCAGCTGAGAAACATTGAAAGAGATTCCTTCGCATAGGGTTCGATGATCAATGGCCGAATTCGATATGACTGACACCAGCGATTCAACAGAGAAACGCCAACAATCGATACTGAACCTGGTCTGCCTGATCGCAGCGGCACTTTTTCTGGCGCTGGTCGCCTACAATCTGTTTGCGGCGGGCAGCATCATCAGCACGGACGGCCTGTTTTTCACCGTAGTACCCTTGCTGTTGGCGATGGCTTTTCTCGTGGTGCCCGGGCTCGAGATGTGGAAGAAACGAAAGGAAGCGCAAGCGGCCGCCGGGTCAGCGGAAAGCGCCGAAGTTTCGCACGCCGCGGCTCACGCCGAGCCGGAAGAGGAAATTCATTTTGCCGGCAGCAACCGGCTTTTCTCCATGGTCTGGCTCTGGCTTCTCGTCTTGACCGGGTTCGAAGTGTTCCTTGGTTACATCAATCTGCCGGTGGTTTATATGCTGGTGATTTTGCTGGGCGCATCGATCATCAAGGCCGCGCTGATTGTCGCTTACTTTATGCACTTGCGGTTCGAGCGGCTAAACCTGATTCTGACAATCGTGCCGGCGGTAGTAATCTGTATCTGTCTGTTGCTGGTTTTCTTCCCGGATAGTTTCCGCGCGAAGAATCTGCGTTATCAGGGGCCGCCGCCCGCTGCGGACGGCGCGAAATAAATTCAAATGAGAACTGTTCGCCATTTGATTCTGATTGCGATTGCGGCGCTTTGCGTGTTGCTGGCGGCCGAATCAATCCTGGCTCAATGCGTGATGTGCCGGGCATCAATCGGCGCGAACAGTTCGTTCATACGTAACTTCAATATTGGGGTGCTGGTGTTGCTCGTGCCGCCGGTGTCGATTTTTTGCGCTATATTCATCGTCGCTTTCAGACATCGCAAATAGGAATAGCGTCAGATTAAAACCTGGAACGTGGAAGATCTCGCTCAACAGCTTGGAATCGATGTCGATCGCCGCACTACGCGCGGACGCTCGTGCCCGCGTTGCGGCGGCAAAATCATTCCGTCGCATCGAGCTGTGTACCAAAACACCGGCGATCCGAACGCCGTCTTCCCGTCCTGGGAGTGTGAACGCTGTGGATACGAGGAACTGATCTCGAGGCCCGTTAAGGCAACCGCCAGGCACGGCGCGGCAGCCGCTGAAAAAGTAGCACCGGAGAAACGCCCGTCCGCAGTTTCAATGTCGAGTGCCGGCGATGCTGTCGCTGCACCGCAAACGGGCGCGGTGGCCCGAGTCGTTCCCGCACTGAAGGATCGCAAGGGTCGGGCTTTGCCTCCCGACGTCAATCGGATGGTGGCCGAGATGAACAGAGGCGCTGGCACAAAGGAGTAGAGGCAAAGCTGATTTTGCATCCGTCCCGGGTCAAGCCCGGTATGTACGAAGAGTCTGATAAACTTGCATGAGCCCGCATTTTCGCGGGCTCATTGAATTGAATCATGGAACGGGATAAGTCATGCTAAGAAAAAGTTTTGCCATCGTAGTTCTCATGATACTGAGCGTTGACCCGACCATCTCGCAACGTGTTCGTCGCGGTGCAGCTTCACCAGGCGCGATTAGTGAAGACGCATTGCGCGCGCACATCAAGTTTCTTGCCGACGACCGGCTCGAAGGCCGTGGCACCGGTTCGAAAGGCGGAGAAACTGCGGCTCTCTATATCGCGGAACAATTTGAAGCGCTCGGCCTAAAGGGCGCAGGCGAGAAGGGTAGTTTCTGGCAGCCGGTGTCGTTGGTCGGCGTGAAAGCCGATCCGAAGACTGAACTCCGCATTAAAGGTCAAAGCGGCGCGGAGTCGTTTAAGTTCGCCGACGATTTTGTCGCCTTCACAGGCGCCCAAACGGAAAACGTTAACATCAGCGCAGACGTCGTATTCGTCGGTTACGGCATCGACGCGCCCGAACAGAAATGGAACGATTACAAGGGCCCGGCCGAGGACTACCGCGGCAAGATTCTGGTGATGTTGGTGAACGACCCGCCCGCGACCAAAGAGGAGCCAGATCTGTTTGGTGGCCGACGGCTCACCTACTCCGGGCGATGGACGTACAAATTCGAAGAGGCAGCGCGCCGTGGCGCCGTCGGTGTGATATTGCTGCACACGACCGAATCAGCCGGCTATCCCTGGAGCGTGGTGCGGACGTCGAACGGCTCGTGGCGTTTCGACCTGGCGCGCCCGTCGGGTGACCAGACTCCCTACCTGCAGGTCCGTTCATGGGTGACGGACGAGGCGGCACATCGAATGATGCGACTCGCTGGTTTGAATCTGGAGGATTTGCGAAAGCAGGCTGCGTCCCGCGATTTTCAGCCAGTGAAGCTGAACCTCAGCGCTTCACTCGACCTGAAGAGTGAAGTTAAACGCGTCGAAGCTCCCAACGTCGTTGCAATCCTGCCCGGCCGCGATCCGAAATTACGCGACGAGTACGTAGTGTTTTCGGCTCACTGGGATCATCTCGGCGTCGGCGCGCCCGATAAGACTGGCGACGCAATCTATAACGGCGCGCTCGACAATGCGACGGGCGTGGCGTCGGTTCTGGAGATTGCCAGAGTCTTGAGCAGTCTGCCGGCTGCCGAGAGACCACGGCGTTCGATTCTTTTTCTGATACCGACGGCGGAAGAACAGGGCTTAATCGGGGCCGAATGGTATTCGCTTCATCCGCTCGTCCCCATCGTTAAGACTGCGGCGAACATCAATCTGGATTCGATGAACATTCTGGGCCCGACACACGACTTTGTCCCGCTCGGGGCTGAACGCTCGTCATTGAAAGCGATCGTCGAGGCGGTCGCCAAAGAGCGCGGCTTGCGCATTTCGCCGGATCCCCGTCCGGAGCAGGGATCTTTCTTTCGTTCAGATCATTTTCCGTTTGCGAAAGTCGGAGTGCCTTCGATTAGCCTGAAGGAAGGCAGCGACTACGTTGGCCATCCAAAGGATTGGGGCGAGCAGAAATTCAAGGAATACAATGACGCGCACTATCACCAGCCGTCAGACGAGTTTCACGCTGACTGGAATTTTCAGGGCATGATTCAGGAAGCGGAATTTGCCCTGACGATTGGCCGGCGCGTCGCCGATGCCAACGCGATGCCAACGTTTAATCCGGGAGATGAGTTTGCTAGAAAAAAGTGAATCGTGAATCGTAAATCGTCAATCGAAGAACGGGCTATCATCTTTTACTCCAGGAGACCACTATGCGACCACACGAGAAACTTGATGTCTGGAGAAAGTCGATTGATTTCGTCGTTGATCTTTACAAAGCCACTGACGCTTTTCCAAGAGATGAGAGATTCGGCTTAACTTCGCAATTGAGAAGAGCTGCAGTCTCGATTCCTGCGAACATAGCTGAAGGCGCCGCTCGCAGGTCGAACAAGGAATTCGCCCACTTTTTATCGAACTCACAGGGCTCAACGAGTGAAGTTGAAACCGAACTCTTGATCGCATTTCGACTTGGCTATCTTTCGGAAGATGTCTCCGCGGCCTTGTGTTCACCGCTTGATGATATCGGACGCATGATTACCGGACTTTCGCGTCATTTGCGTCCGATGGATCAATAATCTATTGACGATTTACGAATGACTTTCTACGTCACCACGCCGATCTATTACGCCAACAGCCTCCCGCACCTCGGGCATCTCTACACCATGATCGTGGCGGACACGATCGCCCGGCAAAAGAGACAGCAGGGAATCGAAACGTTCTTTCTTACCGGAACGGATGAGCACGGCATCAATATCGAACGCGCCGCCAAAAGAAATAACCGCACCCCAAAAGAACAAGCCGACTATGTCGTTAGTTATTACGAGAAGATGACTGCGGCCTTTGGCCTGGACACTGCTCACGGCGGTTACGACATCTTCATGCGCACCACCGCGCCCTTTCACTATGAAGGCGTGAGTGAACTGTGGCGCCGGCTGGCGAAAGCGAAAACACCCAAAGGACGTGACGCACTTTACAAGGGTCACTACGAGGGTTGGTTTTGCGCTGCGTGTGCGGGTTACAAAACGGAAGATGAATATGCGAAACCGGCAAACGCGGGCGACCCGCCGACCTGCCTGGTCCACGAAACGAAACTCGATCGAGTGTCAGAAGAGAGCTACTTCTTCCGCTTGTCTGATTATGACCAGGCGTTGTTGGAACTCTACGAAACACGTCCGGACTTCGTGCGGCCTGAGGCGCGGCTAAATGAAGTGAAGAGTTTTGTCTCAGGCGGCTTGCAGGATCTTTCAGTGAGCCGTCTGAGATCCTCAGTGAGCTGGGGTGTGCCGGTGCCCGATGATCCGAATCACACAATGTACGTTTGGTTCGAGGCGCTCTGCAATTACATCACTGCTATCGGCTTTGGTAACGAACAGCAGGAACGCGCCGTGGGATTTGAAAAGTTCTGGCCGGCTCTGCACCTGGTCGGGAAAGACATTCTCCGCTTCCATGCGGTTTACTGGCCGGCTTTCCTGATGGCTGCTGGAGTGGAACAGCCCCGGGCGATCGTCGCGCACGGCATGTGGGTCGATCCCACGGGTCGAAAGATGTCGAAGACCCTCGGCAACACGATCGAACTGGACGTGCTGAATAAGTTCTTTCCCGTTGATGCGATTCGTTATTTCTGCCTGCGCGAGATGGTGTTTGGCCAGGACGGCCGGTTTGGGTACGAGAATCTGATCGATCGGACCAATAGCGACCTGGCCAGCGGCCTGGGAAATCTTTCCAGCCGGACCCTGACCATGATTCAACGATACTGCGAGGGCCGGATTCCGGATGGCATCATCTCTGACGAGGCCCGGCTTTCCGCCAAACGGGCCGGCGTCGAAACTGACGATGCAGCCATCCGAAATTTCCTGTCCCATGCGCGTGATGAGTTTATTCGCTACCTCGATGCTCTCGCATTCAGTAGGGCCCTCGAGGAAGCCTGGGCGATCGTCGCTCGCACCGACAAAATGATCTCAGATGCCAAGCCGTGGGAGTTAGCAAAAGACGCGGGGCAAATACAGACTTTGAATGCCGTACTTTATCGCGCGGCGGAGACTCTCCGTTGGCTGGCGGTCATGCTTTATCCCGCGATGCCCTCGGCGGCGAAAGAGATTTATGCAGGGCTGGGGCTGACGGACGACCCGGCAAAGATCGATCCGGCAGGCCTCGAATGGGGTGAGCTAACGGTTGGCGGCACAATCGGCGAAGTTAAACCCTTGTTCCCCAGGATCGAGAAGGCAAACACGATGGAAGAAATCAAAAAGCAGGAATCGACAGAGCCAGCGGCGGCAGCGCCCCAACCAACAGCACAAGTGCAGGGCTCAGGTCAGCACGCCACCGAAGCCGACGCCGTTCCGGGCGTCGCGAGTTATATAGACATCACCGACTTTGCGAAAGTTGAATTGCGTGTGGGCGAAGTTCGCACCGCCGAACGAATTCCCAAAGCGGACAAGTTGTTGCTCATAACGGTTGATATCGGGGAAGAGAAGCCGCGGCAAATTCTCGCCGGAATCGCCCAGTACTACGAGCCTGAGAATTTGATCGGGCGCAAGATTGTGGTGGTGGCGAACCTTAAACCGCGGAAACTTCGCGGCTATGAATCACAGGGCATGTTGCTGGCCGCGTCTGTTGGTGAAGAAGGCAAGCCGGTGATCGCCACGTTCGCGGAAGACGTGCCGAACGGCGCGCGCTTGAAATAACTACTCTATTGATTCATTTGGTCACTGAGCCATTGAGTCAATGAATCAATGAGCCAATGACCCAATTCATCGATTCCCACTGCCACATTGACGGCCCTGAATACGACGCTGATCGCGATGAGGTGATCGCTCGAGCGCGCGAGGCGGCCGTTACGACGATGCTCAACGTCGGTACTGGCGATCCGCACAGTGGCGCGTTTGAACGGGCTGTCGAGTTAGCTGAAACGCATGATGAGATTTATGCGGCCGTAGGCGTCCATCCTCACGATGCGAAGCTATTTGATGATGCGGCTGAGGAGCGCCTTTTAGGTTTGGTCAAGAAAAGCAGACGAGTGGTCGCTTGGGGCGAAATCGGCCTTGATTACCATTATGATCACTCGCCGCGCGACGTACAGCGCGAAGTCTTTCGCCGGCAATTAAGCTTGGCGCGCGAACTTAATCTTCCGGTCATCGTTCACTCGCGTGAAGCTGACGAAGACACCATCGGCATCCTCCGGGAAAAGTTATCAGACTATGAACGTGGCGGCGTGATGCATTGCTTTGGCGGAAGTTTGCAGATGGCGCGCGAAGCCATCGAGCTGGGTTTTTATATTTCGTTTGCCGGCAATCTGACTTTCAAGAAAGCTGAAGACCTGCGCGACATTGCCCGGCAACTACCACTTGATCGCCTGATGGTTGAGACGGACTGTCCTTATCTGACGCCTGTGCCATTTCGCGGAAAACGAAATGAACCTGCGCGCGTGGTTGAAACGGCGCGAAGTTTGGCGGAGCTCCATGGCAGAGAGGTGAGCGAGGTAGCACAAATCACGAGTGAGAATTTCGACAGACTATTTGGCGTGCGGTAACAGGTTTGGCGCGATCATGCTTCGTTGTTTGGAGTTCCGCCTTCAGGCGGCTTCGAAAAGCCGCTGAACCCACTGCGTAAACGCGGAACTCC
>DATISD010000174.1:0-8280 GCA_035469005.1 Pyrinomonadaceae bacterium
CCAGGCCTGACTGGGCCAGCACCGACGTGTTCGCATCTGTCGAGGCGAGCGTACCCGTCAAAATCAACGACACGACATCCGCTTGCGGTAGGGCCGGCTCGGCGGCCACGCTCGTCGTGGGGTGCGTCAACGGTCCCTCAATAATCGCTGTGACGCGATAGCCGCGAATCACCGATTGCGCTTCAATATTCAGTACGGGATCGGCGCCATAACGTGCCGGCAGGTAAATGAGGCCGCGAGTTATTTCGTACGGATTGTTTCTGAAATTCAAAGTGCCGCGCGTTGCCGTGATGCGCCCTTCGACAACCGGACTCTTCACCGGGCCATCGAGCTGCAGAGAGATCGAACCCACCAGATTGCCGAGGTTGTTGCGCATGATCAGGGCGTTCCGTCCTTCGACGCGTAGCTTGTCGAAATTTGCCGTCTCAGCGAATTTGAACTCGCCGCCTTCTTCGATTGAGCCGGGACCGCGCTGATTGATCAGCTCGGCGAGATTAATGTCCTTGGTGTACTCGGTGCGCAGCACTTCGACGTTGCCGCGAATGAACTGGCGCCCCTGGGTCTCCAGACTGCCGCGCAATTCCAAATCAAGATTTACGGTCGAACGGAAATCGGCAGGATACTCGAGCGTAATCTTGTCGCCATGAACATTCAACAGAAATTGGGAAACCGAAAGACCGGCGAGTTGCGCGCCGCCGGTGGCGCTAATTTTTCCGCCGCCGATCGTGCCGGTAAGCTTTTCAATCTGTGCTTGCTTGGCGTTAAAGAGAATGGCCCCATTCAAATTGGAAAGCGCCACGCGTTGATCGCCGAGATATATTGAGACCGAAGCGCCAGTCAACGAAGCTCGTCCAGTGATCCGGGTGTTTTCATAAGTGCCGCCCATCGTCACATTCAGAACTGCTACGCCGGAGGAGAGAATGTCCGGCGAGGCCAGGTTCAGAATGCGCATGTTGACCCTGCCGTTAATCGCCAGAGTGTTTCGACCAGCCGGACTGGTAGCGATTGATCCTCCCAGCGTCACGTTGGTTTGATTACCGGTAAAGTGCGTGTCGTGAAAAACAAGTTCGCTCGATCGCAATTCAACGACCATTGGGCCGTCGGCAGTAAGCGCAAAGTCGGGGATGTTAATCGACAGTGCGTTAATGGTGGCGGTGCCCGTCAGTCCGCGCCAGGACAGAACTTCTTCGCCCTGCTCGTTTTCCGTCATCAGGTTGCCGCTTAACTTAAGTTGTCCTGACGCGCGGCCGGTAACAGTAATCTCAGGTTGAGTAGCGGAAGGCTCAGTTACGCGAACGTTGGCCAGGAGGATTCTGAAGAGCTGTGTCAGGTCCGCATCTGTAATGGTTGATTCCACTGTCGCCGGCAATTTGTTGTTCGAGAGATCGACGCGCGCCGTGACCAATTGCGGGGTCTCTCCCAGAAGTCCGGTCGAAGTAAACGTGACGTTGAGTTGCTTGTTTTGCGTCTGGCCGACCAGTTTGACGCTGCCGGCCGACTGACCGTCAAGCGTCGCGTCATTGCTTTCAGCGTTGAAATCAATTTGATAAGAAGAAAAATCCTCGGCGCTGAGATTGCCCGACGCTTTCACAGAATTCACGGTGGCCGTCCCGCCGAGCTTCGGCAAGTTGGGATTGCCGATTAGCGCGGCCAGCCGCTCGAGTTGAATCCGATCGCCGCTGGCCTGAACTTCAAACGCTTTAGTGGCAGTGTCGATCTTACCGCTCGCGACCAAATGGCCGGCGTCAAAATTAAGGTCAGCCTTTTCCAGATTTACCGTCGACCCGGCAAAGGTCGCGCGCGCACTACCGTTTTGCAGCGGCTCGCCGGCGATGTTCCCGGATCCAAAGCGCACATCCGCGACGCCATTCATGTTATTCGTCAAGCCGGCGACTTGGATCTGACCCGAGATAGGCGCGTCAATCGTAACTTCTTTACCAAGCCCCGTCTTGAACGGCAGCGTGATCGGCCCGCCAAAGCGATCGAGTCTGGCATCGATCGAAATGTTGTCCTTGCCTATGCGGGGTATGACCAGAGCGAATTGTGCGCTGCCCCCGCTCGCCTGAACCAAACGACCATCGGTCACGCGCGTTTCGGCGCCGGTCGAGGCGATGTTGGCAGTCAACGATCCAACATCGCGGTGATTTACGATCAGCGAGGCCAACTCAGCATGACCATTGACGATTGGATCCTTGAGCGCGCCGTTCAGGGTGCCGTTGAAAGTCAGCCGGCCGCCGAGATCGATCTCGTATGTCTGAAACTGCGCTTCCAATTCGGAAATTGCGCCGGACGAAATCAGGAGGCGCTGAAGTTCTGACGCGTCGGTTGAGGCAAGGTCAATTCGCAGATTCGATGTTGGTTGCTCGATCGCAAACTGACCGGTTGCCGTTAATTTCGTGGCGGGTGTTTGTAGCGTGGCGCGTTGAATCTGAAACTGCCCTTGATTCGCCGTAACCGCAAGCTCACCGGAAAGCGGCGCCAGGTCGCTGCCGGCCGGCGCGGCGCCGGTTAGTTGCGCGTTAACGCTGCCGTTCGCGTTGGCGAAGTCGGTACCGGTGAATGAGAGGTCAGCCGTGCCGGTTGCTTTGCTGGCGATGGGCACCGCGCGTCCTGACGCTACCGTAATCAAACCGCCGAGATCGAAATTATTAAAGTTGGCATTTATCCGTGATAAGCCGTTCTTGCGGAGTGAAATCGTCGCATTGCCATTCGCGCGACCATCCAACGCTTCAGCGACAAAGTTCGTAAGTTGAATTTGATCGCTGCTCGCTACCACCGAGGCGTGCGCGGGCCCCAGTTTCATCTGTCCAAGCACGCCTCCACCTAAACTCAAATCCGCACTGGCCCGATAGCGGCCCGAAGGCTCGAGCGTGAATGCCGGACGCGCCAGCCTTACATTTTCGACACTGCCGTCTTTCAGCTTTACCGTGCCGGCATCGATGTCGTTGGTCGAACCCTGCACGCGGCCGTTGCGAACCGCGAGTCGCACACCGGCGATATTGATGCTGCCGGTTTGCGCGCCAAAGGCATTGGCTTCGCCGACCTGGACCTCTTTCACGGTGACATTCGTGGTGTCGCCCTCGCTCTTGATATCGATAGCTTTAGCGTTGACACCATTGACTGTCGTCTCGCCCGATTGAATCTTTCCGGCTTTGGCGGTGGCGATCGTTGCCGTGGTTTTTCCGTTTTCAATTCTGACGCGCAGATCATTCGCCTGAATTCCGTTTTGCACTTTCGCGCTCTGGGTCGTCAGGCTGGAGCCATTAAATTGTGGCGCAGAGGCGGTGAGCACCCCGTCGTTATATTCCGCGCGCGCGTCGCGCAGAATCAATCCGGTGATGGTGGTCCCGTAACTCTTCTCAGCCGCGGCGCGCAGTTCGCCAATCCAGCGAAAGTTTGTACCGGTGCCCATTACCCCACCGGTTATCTGCACCACGTTAAGTTGAAAATCTCCAGCGGTGAGAAGTTGCGCAACCGCGCGTCCGTTGATTTCGTACGAGCTGCCCTGCCCTGAACCTTTAGCCGAAACGTTCAGGCCCTGCAGACGCACGTTGTCGGCAGCGATGGCGTCAGACTTGATGCTGCCGTCAACCTGGTAATGATTTCCGTCGCCAACGACTGTGCCAACAAAGTTGCCGGCGCCGCGCAGCGTCATTCCTGGTTTGAGAACGTCCGAAGCCTGGGATAGATCCACCGACGACGTAATGTTCAGGTTGTACTTCAGTGCCCGCCAGTCATCCATTACTCCCTGCAGGTGCGCCTCAGCGAGGGGCGACTTCAGCGTCAGATCCTGAATTTCAGCGCGGGTTTGATTGACGCGCGCGCGGGCGTCGATATCAATGTTATTGACCGGCCTTCCGTCGTAAACAAATGTCGAGTTGGTGGAAGTGAACGTAACCAGGTTCATTTGACTAGCCGCCGGAGCATTCAGATCGTCGGGTTGAATCGTCGCGCGCAGATTGCGTGCTTCGCCCGACAGGCTGTGCAGTTGATCGCCGTAATGAATCTGCGAGTTCTTAATCTCAACGTGAGCGGTTGAGTAAGCGAAAAGGATGCGCGCATTCGGCTCGGGCGGGGGCACATGGATGTTGCGGAAGTTGGAATTGCCTTGCGCATCGAAGTTCACCCAAAGTTCCAGGCCTTCGATTTGCAAATCTTTCAGATTGATGTTCCGGCGCAGGTTGAGCGCGTAGAGATCTTCAACGCGCACGGTCGCCAGTATCCGATCGATTTTTCCGAGCTTGTCGCCGGTTTTCGCGTCGTATAGTTCGACGCCCAGCATCTCGACCGTTTGTGGTGACCAGGCGGTGTGAAAGTTTTTGATCTCGGCACGTACCCCGTATTTGGCGAGTGTGTCTTTGACCTGGCCCGCGATGTAACGGTCAACGAAGCCAAGCCGGTAGGCCAGCAGTCCCACCAGAACCAGGGCGATCGCGGCACAGACCAGGCCTATCGCCACAATTATCGTGTTCCGGCGATTGATGAAGCGTCGCCTGCGAATGACTCCGCTGGGCTTCGTCGAGTTATCGCGATGATTGTTTTCAGGCATCGATGCCAGCGCCGGTCTGAGATCAATTCAGACTTCAGATCGAAACTACGACACAGTAACTTTTGAGGGGAAGAGCGAAAACCAGAGGAGAGAGATCAGAGGTCAGAGATCAGAGGTCGGTTCCCGAAAAGATGAAACAGATCTGATTTCTGACTTCTGATCTCTGACCTCCGATCTCTGACCTCTGCATATGTTTGTAAACTGAAAGCCGGGGAATTTCAAGGCAATAGTGTCGCAAACTTCGGTCTGTGATGGTCAGCGCGAAAAATTTCTCAGCGGACTTCCGATTCTTCTGCATCACGGACTAAAGTCTGTGCCTCTTCAGATGCCGGAGACCCAAGCGGCACGTTGCCTACTACTTCTAATTCGAAACCTTCGAGGGCAGTTACTCTGGGGGGATGATTGGTCAGGAGCAGAATGCGGCGCAGTCCCAACTCGTGCAAAATCTGCGCGCCCACGCCGTAATCGCGGTTCAGACCATATCCTGTTTCCGCGCTGGCTTCGGCTTTGCTCACACCGTGGTCCTGCATCAGCGCATAGGTGCGCAACTGGTGAATCAGATCCAGGCCGTGCTCGCTTTGACGAAGATACAGCACAACGCCCTGCCGCGCTTCCGAGATCGTTTCCAGCGCCCGTCGCAATTGATAACCGGTGTCGTCGATGGTCGAACCAAACATGTCGCAAGTAACATTCTCGCTGTGCACGCGCACCATCACGGGATCGTTTGTGCGCACGTCGCCCATGACCATCGCCAGATGCACGTCGCCGTTAACCGTGTTCTCGAAAGCGATGGCGCGGAACTTTCCATAGACGGTCGGGAGATCAGTTTCGACTGCGCGGCGCACCAGGACTTCTTTGGTGATGCGATAGCGGACCAGATCGGCGACGCTGATGATCTTCAAACCGTGGATGCTGGCAAACTCACGCAATTGCGGCAGACGCGCCATCGTGCCGTCTTCGTTCATGATCTCGCAGATGACGCCAGCCGGATAAAGTCCGGCGATGCGCGCGATGTCGACAGCCGCTTCCGTCTGTCCCGGTCGCACCAAAACGCCGCCCTTCTTCGCACGCAACGGAAACACGTGGCCCGGCCGGGCCAGGTCCTGGGGCTTGGTGCGCCCGTCGACGGCGGTGAGAATCGTTGTCGCGCGATCGGCCGCGGAAATTCCTGTGGTCACGCCGCGACGCGCTTCAATTGAAACGGTAAAGGCAGTGCCGAGTTTCGAAGTGTTATCGGCTACCTGCGGTGGCAGGTGCAATTCATCGCAACGCTCTTCAGTCAGCGGCAAGCAGATCAGCCCGCGGGCGTGACGCGCCATGAAGTTGATCATTTCTGGCGTGATTTTTTCTGCCGCGCACACCAGATCGCCTTCATTCTCGCGGTCTTCGTCGTCCACGATAATGATCATTCGCCCTTCGCGAATGTCAGCGGCGGCGTCAGGAATGGAAGCGAACGGCATAAATTCGGATTTCAGATTTGCGATTTTTGGTTGACTGGAATTCTAGCGCGAAGAGAGAAGATTTGGCGACTCAGGAGGTCAGGGGTTCAATTATTGGCCCCGGTGAAGTCAGGATTCGCTCGACATATTTCGCAATGATGTCGACTTCCAGATTCACTTCGTCACCAGGCTTTAGTTGCGAGAAGTTCGTCACTTCAAAGGTTTTGGGAATGATGGCGATGTCGAAATAATCGTCAGTCAATTCAGCGATAGTAAGACTAATACCTTCGACTGCGACTGAGCCTTTGAAGACCAGATAACGCGCAACCTCCTTCGGGTAAGCAAAGCGAAAGGTCCACGAGTCGCCATGATTCTCTGAGCCGAGAAATCTTCCCCGCGCATCAACGTGACCCTGGACGATGTGTCCGCCCAGACGCGTCGCCGGCGTGACCGCTCGCTCAAGATTCACCGGCGATCCTTTCTTTAAGCTGCCCAGCGTCGATCGAAAGAGCGTTTCTTTCGAAACATCGGCCGCGAACGAATCCGGTCTCATGTCGAGCGCTGTCAGGCACACGCCATTGACGGAAATTGAATCGCCGTTATGCGATTCATCGGTTACTGTGCGTGCCTCAATTACGATACGCGCATCTTCGCCGCGCTTTTCAACTTCGCGGACATGGCCGAGTTCTTCGATGATTCCGGTGAACATTAGATCATTCTTGATTGCCGATTGCCGATTGCCGATTTGTCAAAGGACCAGTATTGATCAAGTTTTAAGTTGGAAGAACGATTCAAGCGCATGACTGGGAGCGCGGGCGCCCTCGCCCGCAAACTTCTGAACGCGAATTCGCTCGGAATCTCAAAGACGTTTGCTCAAAAACCTTTTCGCGCTTCGCGCTCATTTGCGGGCGGGGCGCCCGCCCTTCGGTGAAAACGTCGCCTCACATCAAAGAGTACCGTGACGAATTAGGCATATGATGAACCCAACCAGGATTGCTGCAAGTAATGTCATGGTCGAAAAAACCATCATCCAGATCGCTTCATTCTTAAAAGTGAATCTGAGCATTCTTCATGCGCCAGCCCGATCTCTCACAATCTTCACCATTCGTTGAAGCACTTCCTTGATCGACTGACCCGTTGAATCAACCACGATCGCATCGTCCGCGGCGCGCAGCGGCGAATCCACGCGCGTCGTATCGCGACGGTCGCGTTCAATGATGTCGGCGAGCGTCTGTTCGAAAGTTGCTTCAGGATTATGTTCACGCTCTTCGGCCAGGCGCCGTTCCGCTCTTTCTTCGATGGCGGCGTCCAGATAAAACTTTATGTCAGCGTTCGGGAAAACGACCGTGCCAATGTCGCGTCCATTCATCACCGCGCCGCGCTGGCCCAGTTCACGTTGTCGCTGCACCATGGCGCGACGGACCGCCGGAATAGTCGAGACGATCGATGAAATGTGCGTGACGTCTTCATCACGGATACGTTCGCTCACGTCACGCCCATCCAGAAATACCCGCAACGAATCAGGGTCGCCGCCGAGGTCAATTTCGACTCGGTCCGCTAACGATCCTACAGCCACATCATCACGTTCATTCATCGTCGATTCGATCACCGCGAGGGCGACCGCCCGATACATCGACCCGGTGTCGATGTAAAACAATCCCAACTCGCGCGCCAGCATTCGCCCCAGCGTCGATTTGCCTGAGCCGGATGGGCCGTCGATGGCGATGATTAGCGGACGCGTCATTGGTGAAAGCCGCGAAGAGAATACCATTTTGCCCCTCAGGAAATACACGGGGATCGGAGCCGGCTTTGCGCGAAAACTCAATCCAAACTTGAATCCGGCGACTTAACACTGGGAGCGCGGACGCCCTCGTCCGCACACGCGTGCGCAGCACGCGCAAGTCTTAAGAAAAATGGAGCCCAAAATTATTGTTCGCGCTGCGCGCTCAATGCGGGCGAGGACGCCTGATGCGCTCCCAGTAATTGGTCTCGCAATCGTTGTGCGAGTTCGGGAAAAAGCCGCCCGGGCGGGCGATGGAAGTGCCATTAGCGGCGCGCGCGCATCTTGCGCGTGATTCACATGCGGGGACGCCCGTGCCAACTCTCCTAAGCGCGCTCTTAAATTCGTGACTTTTGTCGCTGAATCTCATACTCTTGCGCCCTAATTAGGGAGGATTGCTCTCATGGTTGTTCGACTCCTGCTGACTGGTTTTCTCATCGTCTCAGTCCTGTGCTCGGCCATAGCGCAACAGCCGCAGTCATCGCCCCCGCCGCAAAAGTCCGCGACCACGC
>DATISD010000175.1:0-5367 GCA_035469005.1 Pyrinomonadaceae bacterium
CGATCGTGGTTGGTCCGGATCGAGCCCTTTCGCTTCTGCCAACAACGCCGCGAACAACTGGGCTGGGATGATGTAAGGAATCGGCGCGAGGAATTCATCAATCTCGCGGGGCATAATAACGGAACGTGAGCACATCGCCGCGGCGTCGAGATCCGCGGTGATCGCCAACGTGTCGGCACGTAACTCCTGCAAACGACGAATCAGGTCCTTTATGCCCTCGAGCATTACGCCTGGCGGCGCAAACAGAATCACGGGAAAGTGACGTTCAATCATTGCCACTGGACCATGCAGGAAATCCGCTGAAGAGAAACGCTCGGCGACCACGTAACAAGTTTCCATTAGCTTCAGCGCAAACTCGTAAGCGTTGGCGTATGCTAAGCCACGGCCGACGACCACGCAGTTCTCCATAAAGACGTAGCGTTGTACGAGCTCGACGATCGCCGGCTGCTGTTCCAAAGCTCGCGCCGCGAAATCGGGAACTCTCGCGTAATCAAGCGCCCGATTGTCTTTGCCGAGAGCCGCAGCCAGCATGTAGAACAACATCATCTGTCCCGTGAATGTTTTCGTCGCCGCGACGGACCGCTCCTGGCCACCATGCATGAGCAGCGTTTCATCAACCAGCTTAACCATTGACGAGGCCGGCTCGTTCGTGATGCCGATGGTGAACGCGCCGCATGCGCGCGCATTTTCCAACACGCGATTGATATCTTCGCCTTCGCCCGATTGCGAGACGCCGATCACCAGGGCGTGTTTCAGATTCAGCTTTGCTTGATAAAGTGTATGGACGGATGGCGCCGACAGCGAAACCGGTATTCCTGTCTTGATTTCCAGGAGATAACGACCGAACAGGGCAGCATTGTCTGAGCTGCCACGCGCGACCAGCACGATTAGGTGTATATCTCTCTGCGCGAGTGAATGGCCGAGTTGCTCAACCTTGCGGCGCTCTTCAGCAATTGTCTTTTCCAAAGCCGCCGGTTGCTCGGAGATTTCCTGAAGCATTAAGGACATGATTGGTGTTGTGTTCGCTGTCGATATCAGGTAAATAGTCGGCGCTCTTCGGGATCTCTATCAAGAAAAATTTATGATGGCCATAAGAATCTACCGACGAATGCGAACAACTCTAACACGAACGTTCCTCCTGCGTACCGCTATAGTCTGCGCGTTTGCATGCGCCTGTAGTCCGATAGGCGCGCAGGAGGCCAAAGTCCAGATTATCCCGGCCCCAAAGAAGCTGGACCTCGGTCAGGAAGCGTTTCGATTGGGTTCAAACACTCGAGTTGTCCTCGCCGATCCGAAGAGTAATGACGATCGATTCGCCGCTAATGATTTCGTCGATGATCTAAAAAGAGTCGCGGGCGTGATCGTAAGAGTCGGCGGAAAATCCCGTAGCGAGATCCTCGTCGGCAACTTGAACCTGCCAAAGATTAGGACGGCGTTGGCTCGCAGCGGCGCGCCGGCGGATCACCTCACGCCAAATCATGGTGATGAAGCTTATACGATTGCAGTAACTCCACACATGATTGTGATCGCAGGCAATACGACCACGGGCACGTTTTACGGCTTGCAGACACTTAAACAGTTGGTGCGCGGCGAAGGAGAGAGTGCTTTGGTGCCCGCGTTGTTCATCACCGATTGGCCCACGATGCGATGGCGTGGCGTCTCAGACGACATCAGTCGCGGGCCGGTGCCCACAGTTGATTACATCAAACGACAGATTCGCAACCTCGCTTTCTTCAAAATGAACATGCACTCCTTTTATATGGAGCACACGTTCCGGAGCGACACCCATCCACTGATTGGGCCAGAGGGCGGCTCACTGACGCCGGGCGAGATTCGCGAACTGGTCGCATACGCGCGCAACTATCACGTTGAGTTAGTTCCCGAGCAACAGACCTTTGGCCATCTGCACAAGGCTCTGCGGCTGGAAAAATATGCCGAGTTGGCTGAGACTCCTTATGGCGACGTCCTTTCGCCGCAGCAGCCGGGAAGCTACCAGCTGGTGGCTGACTGGTACAAAGAGCTTAACGAATTATTTCCCGGTGAGTTCTTTCACATAGGCGAGGATGAGACGTTCGAGTTGGGCGAGGGGCAGAGCAGGGAAGCAGCGAAAGCAAAGGGAGTCGGGGCGGTTTACTTCGAGCATCTTAATCGCGTGCGCGATTTGCTGAAGCCATACAATCGACGCCTGATGTTTTGGGGAGACATTGCGCTCAACCATCCCGATTTGATCGGCAATATTCCCAAAGACATGATTGTCATGAACTGGCAATACAGCGCGCGGGACGATTTTGATGCGTCAATAAAACCTTTCAAGGATGCCGGCCTCGAGCAATTCGTATGTCCCGGCGCGCAGACCTGGAACCAGATCTTTCCAAATATTGAGGCTGCTTCGAAGAACATCACCAATTTTGTGCGCGACGGTCAGAAGGCGGGCGCCACCGGAATGATGAACACGACCTGGGATGACGACGGCGAGTCGTTGTTTGAAATGTCCTGGTATCCAATTGCCCTGGGCGGGGCCGCGGCCTGGCAGGAAGGCGCCCTTGATCTCAATCGATTCGATCGCGATTTCGACTGGGCCTTCTTTCGCAACGACGGCGATCAATTCGTCAAAGCCGAGCATGCGCTCGGGGGAGTAAACGCTCTGCTTACAGCCGGCACGAGCGACGAGTTATTTTGGCGCGACCCGTTTACGACCCAGTTTCAAAACCAGGCGCGCAACTTCGCAGAACGAGTTCGCAAAATGCGGCTGACGGTTGAGGACGCCGCTGAGTCTCTGACTCGCAATGAAAGCCGCGCCAGGCGAAACGCCTCGGCGGTGTCCTCGATGAAGTTTGCCGCGGGGCGATTCGATCATTTGGGACGTCGTTACGAGGTTATGCAAAAATTCAGTGATCAGTATTGGGACGCCTATCTGAATCTCGGCGACCGCACGAAAGTTCGCAGGCTGCGTTATTACACTGGCGCCATCTACAACAACCTGCGTGAGATGGCGGAAGAACTTGCGATTCTGAAAGATGAATATCGCCGTCAATGGCTGGCAGAGAATCGACCATATTGGCTTGAGAGCGTGCTGGCCCGCTACGACCAAATGATCTCGATCTGGCTGACGAAGAGCCGGGCGATGGACGAAGCGCTGCGAAAGTACGAGATGACTTCGACATTGCCCGAACCTGAGGCTTTTGGGTTAGGAACGCGACCGGTCGTTTTACAGCCAAACCGTCAATAAGAATTTATCCGCAGATTACGCAGATTGGCAGGAAGGGAGCCGAGACCTGCTCATGAACGCCTCCACCGAAAACGACATTAATTATCTCAAGGCCACCGGGTACGACGTCGCTCTACTTCTCAACTTAAGCGGTCGACGCTTGCAACATCGCAGACTTATCCTTTCCAAGTTCTGCGTTATCTGCGTAATCTGCGGATTATTATGACCGAACAAAGCAATCGCCTCGTCTCACTCGATGTCTTCCGCGGCATCACCATCGCCGGCATGGTGCTGGTGAACAATCCGGGATCGTGGGCCCACATCTACTGGCCTCTCGAGCATGCCGAGTGGAATGGCTGGACGCCTACCGATCTCATCTTTCCGTTCTTTCTGTTTATCGTCGGAATCGCGATCCCGCTCGCGTTTGGTAAGCGATTAGAACGTGGCGATGCTCGTCGGGCGCTCTTCATCAAAGTTGTCTATCGATCGTTAATTATCTTTCTCCTGGGAGAGTTCTTGGCGGGGTTTCCTTACTTTCAGCTCTCGACGATTCGCATTCCGGGCGTGCTGCAACGAATTGCCGTCTGCTATTTCCTCGCTTCGATTATTTACTTGACGAGCCGAACCCGCACGCTGGCCATCATCGCTGTGGCGCTGCTGGTGGTTTACTGGCTGCTGATGCATTACGTGCCGGCGCCGGGCTTTTACGCAGGTGATTTGAGCAAGGAAGGAAGTCTCGCTTCATACATCGATCGGCGAGTGTTTGGTCCGCACATTTGGAAGGCGGGAAAGGTTTACGATCCCGAAGGGATACTCAGTACGATGGGTGCGTTGGCGACGACCCTGTTCGGAATCCTGACCGGCAATCTCATTCGCGCGAAAGACAAAACGCCCATTGAAAAAGTCGCTCACATGTTCATCGGCGGAATTAGCTGTTTGATTGTTGGTTGGTGCTGGAACGCATGGTTCCCGATCAACAAGTCTCTCTGGACGAGCTCGTATGTTTTCTTCACGGCTGGACTGGGATTGCAATTCCTCGCGCTCTGTTACTGGCTGATCGACATTAAAGGCTACAAGTTATGGACCAGGCCGTTCGTGATTTTTGGCGTGAACGCAATCGTCTTATTTGTGGGCACCGGAGTGATGGCGCGGCTGTTGGGTTTGATCAAAGTCACCAAAGCCGATGGCACGCAGCAAGCGTTGCAAGGGTACATCTACGATCACGCGTACGCTTCATGGCTGTCGCCGAACAGTGCGTCCCTGGCTTTTGCGATTTCTTTTATTCTACTTTGGCTTTTTCTGATGTGGTTGCTGTATAGAAAGGACATCATCATCAAGATCTGAATTTGGAGTGCGCCGGCAAAGCGGAGCGGCGACGGCGCTTTAAATCGGTGTTCCCCGTTTACGCGTGGTGCCTATCGCGCCTGAAGACGAAAACTTCAAACAAATCCAAAGCGCCGTCATCGCTCCGCTTTGCCGGCGCACTCCAAAATAAAGGAGAAACACATGCCAACTTACATTGCTTTGCTGAAATGGACCCAGCAGGGACTCTCGCGGATCAAAGACAGCGCCAGTCGTCTCGACGCCGGACGGGCAGCCTTCAAAACGGCAGGTATCGACATGAAGGACGTCTTTCTGACGATGGGACGCTACGATCTGATCTGTGTGCTGGAAGCCCCGGATGATGACACGCTGGCCAGGGGAGTGCTGACGCTGGGCTCTCAGGGAAACGTGAGCACTGAGACGCTGAAGGCTTTCACTGAAGACCAGTATCGGAAGATCATTGGGTCGTTGTGAAGTGGCACGGACTTTAGTCTGTGATCAATCACATCAGGAACACAGACTGAAGTCTGTGCTACTTGTAGCCGGGTCCGCGCAGCACCTGCCCGGCCAGAGCAGGCGTGCGCTGTCCGTTATCAACTTCAATCTCTCCGTTCACAATCACAAAGTTGATTCCCACCGGATACTGATTCGGCTCTGCAAACGTCGCGCGATCGATAACGGTCTTCGGATCAAAAATCGTGACGTCAGCAAAGTAACCCTGGCGAAGCAACCCTCTCTGCTTCAAACCAACATTAGAAGCTGGCAATCCGGTCATTTTGTGAATTGCCAACTCAAGCGGCATTAGCTCGTCATCGCGGACATACTTTCCCAGGATT
>DATISD010000176.1:0-2355 GCA_035469005.1 Pyrinomonadaceae bacterium
GTCAGGCACGCAGGCTGACAGTTTGCGCTACAGTTCGCGGCGCATCGCTTTTGTGGCGGTGCGCCGCTTCTGCTTATAATCGCTTTAGAATTCAGCAACCATTTAGATCGGAGTTTTGATGGCTTTCTGGCGAAGGAAAAAGGATGAGTTTGTCTCGCTGGGGTTGAATCGCGCCGCGGATGAAGCCGCAGCGCCGCTTCCGCCTGAGCCTGCAGCGCCATTGGTTCACCCCGCCGCTCGCGAAGCCGAACAGTCGCAGCCTGCGGCGCCATGGCAGA
The DNA here is from genome assembly GCA_035469005.1 of Pyrinomonadaceae bacterium. Taxonomy (GTDB): domain Bacteria; phylum Acidobacteriota; class Blastocatellia; order Pyrinomonadales; family Pyrinomonadaceae; genus UBA11740. The sequence goes on from DATISD010000176.1 coordinate 279, forward strand.
CGTCGGTCCTTGGTCTCGACCTCTCAATCGAACAGTTACAAGCTCGCGAAGCCGCGCTCGAACAGGAATTCTCGGCGCGATTTCGGCGTGCGGTTGCGGCCACTCGTGAGTCTTTGTCCGAGCGGATCGACACAGTCTTTGCCGGCGCGAAACAGATCGACGCCGAGTTGCTTGATGAATTGGAGGAAGCATTAATCGCGGCGGACATCGGTGTGCCTACGACGATGCACGTGCTCGAAACGGTGCGGCGAGGTATCAGCCGTAAAGAAATTGATGACATTGAAAAACTGAAGCAGTCAATCAAGTCTGAGTTGTTGTCGATTCTGCAAGCCTCAGAGAGACGGGGCGTCGCATCTGAAGCCAGTGTGCCGGAAGACATCACGCCATACGTGATGATGATCGTCGGTGTGAATGGCGTCGGCAAGACTACCACGATTGGGAAGCTGGCCCAGAGAATCAAAGCTGAAGGCAACGATGTTTTGATCTGCGCAGCCGATACATTCCGCGCCGCAGCGTCCGATCAACTTGCGATCTGGGCAGAGCGAACCGGCGTGCCTTTGATTCAGCAGAAGCAGGGAACCGATCCGGCGGCGGTCCTGTTCGATTCGATGAAAGCGGCGAAGGCCCGCGGCTCGGATGTCCTGATTGTCGATACCGCCGGACGTTTGCATAACAAATCGAATCTGATGGCGGAACTCGAAAAGATGAAGCGCGTTGCCGGTCGCGAGGTTGAGGGCGCCCCGCACGAGACTCTGCTCGTTGTCGATGCGGTCACCGGCCAGAATGGTTTGGAGCAGGCGCGACAGTTTTTGAAGGTGGCCGGCGTAACCGGAATTGTTTTGACTAAACTCGACGGCACAGCCAAAGGCGGAATTGCAGTTGCGATTGCAAAAGAACTCGGCTTGCCGATTCGCTATGCGGGCATCGGCGAGAAGGTTGACGACCTGGTCGTCTTTGATGCTGAGCAATACGTGAACAGTCTGTTTAATTGAGACCGTCTGAGAGGCTTCGCTATCGTTTTGCAGGTCAACGTTATTCTTGCCGGAGGCACGAAATGTTTATAGCCTTGAAGGCCTTTCTTTTCTCTTCTTCTCTGCGCCTGGAACATAGCGCTCCGATGGAGCGCTTTAATTTGTTAGCGGCGTGGGCTATAAACATTTCGCCGCTCTGCGGCGGAGCAAAATATGACGCAGTGGACCGAAAAGGATCGGCAGATGATGGCGCGAGCCCTGGCACTCGCCGCGCAGGGAATCGGCCAGGTGAGTCCCGGCCCTCTGGTCGGTACGGTCATCGTCGATGCGCGCGGAGAGATCGCCGGGGAAGGATTCTATCTCTACAATCAAGTTAAGCATGCGGAGACGTTGGCGCTCGAACAGGCAGGCGAAAGGGCCCGCGGCGGCACGGCCTTCGTTTCGCTCGAGCCTCATGCCCATCAGGGTCGCACGTCACCCTGCACCGCGGTACTCATCAATGCCGGCATCAAACGCGTAGTAGCGCCAATTGAAGATCCCAACCCCAAAGTTTCAGGTCGAGGCTTTGCTCATTTGCGCCAGGCCGGGATTGAAGTCTGCACGGGTCGCATGACTGACGAAGCAACCCGGCTGAACGAAGCCTACATTCACTTCATGCGTACGGGCCGGCCCTTTGTTCATTTGAAGATGGCGGTTTCTCTGGATGGCAAAATTGCCACTCGCACAGGCGATTCGCGCTGGATTACGGGCGCAGGCGCGCGGGCGCGAGCTCATGAGCTTCGCCACCAGTACGATGCGATTATGGTTGGTGGCGGAACAGTGCGCACGGATGATCCGCTGCTGACGGACCGTTCGAGCAAGCCGCGCCGCCGGCAACTTCTCCGAGTGGTCGTCGATCGATGTTTGCACATCTCTTCCAATTCACAGCTTGTGCGCACAACGGACGAAGCACCGGTGATCGTATTTACCCGAGCAGAAGCAGAGATGGGCGGGATTGCTGCGCTCCAATCGCGGGGCGTCGAAGTGATCAATAAGAATCAGGAATTGCAGAGTGTGCTGGAAGAACTTGGCGCGCGATCGATTCAAAGTGTTTTGGTTGAAGGTGG
>DATISD010000177.1:0-5530 GCA_035469005.1 Pyrinomonadaceae bacterium
AGCGGCGAACGTGCAGCTGCTCGGCAAAGAATATATAGGTGCGGGTTACGTCACCGTCTTTGTGCGTGGCGACGTAGGCGCAGTGAAGGCGGCGACTGATGCCGGCGCCGCTGCAGCGCGCCGAGTTGGCGAATTGATCAGCGTACACGTCATCCCGCGACCCCACGCCGAAGTCGAACGCGTCTTGCCGGTCAACGGCCGCACCGGATACAGCCCGGACGAACAGTCGCAGTTGCAGGGCGGGGCGCGTGGTCAGTTGAGTCAGGGCGACGCTGGACGATCCTTGAGCGCGCGCGAAAGCACAAGGGAAAGAGCCAAGTAAAACGATTGCCGATTGCCGATTTCCAATTGCCGATTTCGGTTTTTAATTGGCAATCGGCAATTGGCAATCGACAATGGAGGCAGTTATGTCGGCCGATAAGGATTTAATTTCGGTACAGCAGGCCCGTGATCTCGTAGAAGCAGCCCACCGCGCGCAATCCGAAGTTGTCCGTTTTGATCAAGGCAAGATAGATCGGATCTGCGAGGCAATGGCGAAAGCCGCGCTTCGCGAATCTCCGCGGGTGGCCGCGCTGGCGGTTGAAGAGACCGGTTACGGCATCGCGGCCGACAAGGAAGAAAAGAATCGTTTTGCGGCCGAAGACGTCTGGAATTATTTCAAGCATCTCCGTACCGTCGGCGTAGTTTCCGAAACCAAAGACGTAGTTGAAATCGCCAGCCCGCGCGGCGTAGTCGCCGGGATCATTCCCTCAACCAACCCCACTTCAACAGCCATCTTCAAAATTCTGATCGCGATCAAATCGCGAAACGCGATCGTGCTTTCGCCGCATCCGTCGGCTGCTCGCTGCATCAACGAAACAGTCAAAGCCATGCGCGAAGCCGGCGTGAAGGAGGGGTTGCCGGCCGACGCAATTAGTTGCATGACGACGGCGACGATCGAAGGCACCGAGGCCCTGATGAAGCACAAGATGACTGCCGTAATTCTGGCGACCGGCGGCATTGGCCTGGTGCGGGCGGCTTACTCGTCCGGCAAACCGGCATTCGGCGTAGGTCCCGGTAACGTACCCGTCTTCGTTGAACGCACGGCGGATGTTCCCAAAGCAGTTCAGGACATTTTGACGGGCAAGTGTTTTGACAACGGAACGATTTGCGCTTCAGAGCAGGCAATCGTCGTCGATGCGCCGATTGAAACGGCCGTGCGCGAGCAATTCAAGCTGCAGGGCGCGCATTTTCTTAGTCAATCCGAAGCGGACCAACTGGCGAAGATCGTCGCCACGCCGCAAAGAAGTTTGAATCCGGCAATAGTCGGAAAGTCGGTCGAAGTGATTACTAAGATGGCGGGGATTACGGCGCCGCCGGGAACCAGATGCCTGATGGCGGATGTTGGCGGAGTTGGCCGTGACTTTCCCTTATCAATGGAAAAGCTCTCGCCCATTCTGGCGTTCTACGTGGAAGATGGAATCGAGCGTGGCGCGGCGCGCTGCAACGAAATCCTTCATTACGGCGGCATGGGCCACACCGCCGGCGTTCACACGCGCTCACGCGAAGCGGCAGTTCGTTACGGCGGCGAGATGCCGGCGTCGCGAGTTACAGTGAACACGCCGACGACTCATGGCGCGATTGGTTTTTCGACTGCGCTGCCACCGTCTATGACACTTGGTTGCGGTTCCTGGGGCGGTAACGTCACCTCGGACAATGTCTCGCCATTGCACCTGATGGATATAAAACGCGTCGCTTTCGAGACTCGGCCCGTTGCGAGTAAACGACCGGCAGTTGCAGCCCAGCCGACGGCCGCTATGCCGGCACCGGCTTACGTTGGCAGTCCACAGCCGGCCCCAACCGCAACGCCGAAAGTAAGTCGCGAAGAGATCGCGGCAATTGTCGATCGCTTTCTGGCGAATCGGCAGCCGGAATCGGCGCCGCTGCCGCCGCCGGCACCCGTTCGTGCGGAAGCACCGGCAAGTCCGCCAGGCAACGGCGGAACGGTTCGAGCTTCGGCGAACTCGAATGCTTCATCAAATGGCCGGCCGGCAGCCGACTTTGTCAGCGAAGACGACGTTAAGCGCGCAATTCAGAAGGGCGAGAAGATTTACGTGGGCCCGAAGACTATCATTACACCTTCGGCGCGAGATATCGGCGACCCGGCAGAAGTGTTTGCGAAAGCCTGAAAGTTTCTAGTTTCGAGTTTCAGGTTTCGAGTTTTTTCGTAGCCTGAACTAGAAACTAGCAACTCGAAACTCGAAACTCGAAACATGTTCTTAGGCAAAGTCATCGGCACAGTCTGGTCAACGAAGAAGACCCCCGACCTTGAAGGTGTGCGTTTTCTGATCGTGCATCCGTACGACCTGGATCATGAGCCGACTAAGAACGTGGTCGTCGTCGCCGATCGCCTGGGAGCAGGCACAGGCGAAACTGTTATGTGCGCGTACGGGAAAGCGGCGCGAACCGCGATCGGAAATCAGGACATGTCGATTGAAGCCGCCGTGGTTGGGATCGTTGACCGGGTCGATCTGACAGACGCAAAGTCGGAAGAATTGCGCGAGGCCGCGCGCAACCTGGGACGCGACAACGGCCGACGATAAATCCGGGTAGCCGCGAAAAAGCACAAAAGCGCAAGAAATTAGAGCTATTACTGATCGCTGACTTTCGGCTGAATTCTCTTGTAGCTTTTGTGCCTTTTTGTGGCTGGTTGAAGTTCGAATGGCGAACCAGGAAATCATCTACCGGATCACTCGCGCGATTTATGATCGCCTCGGGACATCCGCGGATGAGAGCACGGTCGAGGAATTGGTGACGGATATTTATCGTGCGGTTGAGCCCGCGCTCAATGCGAATGAGGCCCCGCGCTCGACTGCTCCGGCTTCGGTGGGCGCGTCGTTCAGCGCGACCACTACCAGCGAAGGATCCGCCAGTCGCATTATCATCTCTGTTTTTGGCGTGGATCACCCGGGGATCGTTGCCGGTGTCGCAGAGATACTCTCCGAAGCTCAGTGTAGTATCATCGATATCAACCAGACCGTAGTGCAGGGAAAATTTGCGATGGTGATCATTGCCGACGCGTCGCGTTCACAGTCGTCGATTGCCGACTTGAAAGATCGTTTGCGCAGTGAGGGCGAAAAACTCGGAGTACATATTTATGCTCAGCGCGAAGACTTGTTCAATGCGATGCATCGAATTTGAAGTACTTTGTGCTTAGAGCTTTGTGCTTTGTTCGTGTATCCAATGGTTCTGATTTGAACAAAGTACCAAGCACTAAGTACTAAGCACATTCCTTTCATGGTTCCTGAAATTTCACATCGTTGTCTGTCGTGCGGTGCGTCGGTTCGTGACTTTGGCGAACGCGCAATGTTCTGCCCGGAATGCGGAAAAACTCTAACGGAAACGAATTCAGCAAAACCACCTCAGGAGAATTCGCAGGTGGCAGCTGAAAACGCAGCCCATAGCGAGGCGGCTGTTGTTTCACCTGAAGAAGTCGCGACCGCCAGGGCGGCCGTCACGGAAAGTGATTTGGCCAAAAAAACTGTCATTGAAGATCGGCATACGGCGCGCGAGCGAACCAGAGAGACCTTCCATCGAGCCTCGAGCAGGGCCCGTGGTGCGATCGAAGACAATGTGAAACGAGTAGAGAAAATTCATCACGTCTCAACTGTAATGCTGGAAGAAGCGACCTATGATCCCAGCTTGCGCTTCGTGCTCGTCGCCCTGGGTCTCTTTGTCGTGTTCGTGATTCTGCTTATTCTCAGTAAAGTGATGGGATAACTAATTGGTTTCGAGTTTCGAGTTCAGAGTTTCGCGTTCGTGAGCCTAAAGAGATTGTTTTAATCTACGCCCGTACTCGAAACCCGAAACTCTGAACTCGAAACTTCTTCATGGAATACACCCAGGCCGAAATCCTGCAAACCGTACGTATGACCGAGATGGAGCATCTCGACATTCGCACGGTCACGCTTGGTTTGAGTCTGCGCGATTGTGCGACTGATTCTATCGAAAGGACTGCGCAACGCGTGCAGGAAAAAATCGAGCGGACCGCAGCTCGACTGGTCGGTACCGTCAACGAAATCGGTGACGAAATTGGCATTCGCGTGGCCAACAAACGCATCGCTGTCACTCCCGTTTCCATGCTGAGCGAAGGCGCCCGGGGCAATCCGGTTGATTTGGGACGCGCGATTGATGAATCAGCCGGCAGAGTGGGCGTGGATTTCGTGGGAGGTTATTCCGCGCTGGTTCATAAAGGCTTCACCCGCAATGAAAGCGATTTCCTTGATTCAATTCCGGAAGCTCTTTCGTCAACCGAACGCTTGTGCGGATCGATTAATGCTGCAACCACGCGGGCCGGAATCAACATGGACGCAGTCGCGCGGGTCGGCCGTTTGATTAAGGAAGCCGCCGAACGCACGCGCGATCGTGGCGGGCTCGCCTGCGCAAAGTTCGTCTGCTTTGCCAACGCCGTCGAAGACAATCCATTTATGGCTGGCGCCTTCCACGGTGTCGGAGAACCTGAAGCAGTTTTGAATGTCGGTGTCTCAGGTCCCGGAGTGGTCAATCACGCCGTGCAACATGCTGAAAAGGATCTTCCCCTGCAGGATCTGGCCGAACTCATCAAGAAACTTTCGTTCAAGCTGGCGCGCGCGGGCGAACTGATCGGTCGCGAAGCCGCGCGCCGTCTGGGAATTCCATTCGGCATCATCGATCTTTCGCTCGCCCCCACGCCGGTGCCCGGAGATTCGGTAGCTAACATCATCGAAGCGATGGGTTTTGAACGTGCCGGCACGCATGGCACCACCGCCGCGCTCGCTTTGCTGACTGACGCGGTCAAGAAGGGTGGCGCGATGGCCAGCAACTCAGTCGGCGGCATGAGCGGCGCCTTCATTCCCGTTTCGGAAGATGCGGGCATGATTGAGGCGGCGAGAGTCGGCGCACTCAGTTTGGACAAGCTGGAAGCCTGGACCAGCGTCTGCTCGGTCGGGATCGACATGGTGGCCGTACCCGGATCGACTTCGGCCGAAACTATCGCCGCAATCATCGCCGATGAAATGGCAATCGGCGTGATGAATAATAAGACGACGGCGGTCCGCCTCATTCCGGTACCCGGTCGCGAAGTTGGCGAGATGGTCGAGTTCGGCGGGCTCCTCGGTTCGGCTCCGATCATGCCGGTCAATCGCTTTTCCTCAGATCAGTTCATTCGTCGCGGGGGGAGAATTCCGGCGCCCATACAGAGCTTGCGAAATTAAGGTATTGGATCAGTTTGAGGTGTCACGTGCATCTTGCGCGTGATTCATGGGGGACGCCCGTGCCGCTTCTTAAACCGGCCCACAACCGAAACCCTGCTGGTTGTCTAAGAGTTAGCTTGGCTATAATCAAGCACCGCGAATTGACGCGACCTTTGAGCACCCTTTTTGGCGGCTAAGTGCCCAGGATATGGCTGAGGAGATTTTTATGGTCGCATTCGATACTAATTTGGAAAACAAATAATGGAACGAGAAGCCCTGGGAATGATCGAATGCCGCGGCCTGGTCGCGATGATTGAAGC
>DATISD010000178.1:0-2100 GCA_035469005.1 Pyrinomonadaceae bacterium
AAAACGTGGCATCAGTCTGCAAGGCTGGTTATGCCCTCACCATTTTTTCTGCAATCTAAAAGTCTATAAAAGAAAATGATTTCAAACACACAAATGACCGATCGATTGACCGCCGGATTGGCGCCGGCCACTGCCTGGGTGCCGGAGCCCGCGGAGCTAATCGAAAAACGTTTACTGAATCGCGAATTGAGTCTGGTCGAATTCTTTCGTCAGGTGTTGGATGAGGGCCTCGACGATCGTAACCCGCTACTGGAACGTCTGCGATTTCTGACCATCTTTTCCAACATCGTCGACGAGTTTTTCATGGTGCGGGTTTCCGGCTTGCTGGAAAGCCTGGAAGAAGGAAACGCGCAACTCTCGCCTGACGGTCTCAGCCCAGAAGAACAGTTGTGGGAGATTCAACATCGCCTGCGGCCGATGATCGATGAGCAAAGTCGAGCCATTCGGGACGACATTCTCCCAGCATTGGCCGCGGAAGGAATTGTCCTGGCTTCGCTGGGCTCATTATCAGTTGCCGAACGCGTTGAGCTCGATCAGTTTTTTGCCGAGCAGGTTTTTCCCGTGCTGACGCCGATGGCGGTCGATCCCGCGCATCCCTTTCCGTATATCTCCGGGCTGAGCCTGAACCTGGGACTGATGGTCGAAGCGCCATCGCAAAACGGATCATCTTCCAAAGCTAATGGCGCGCGTTTCGTTCGGCTGAAGATTCCACCGGTATTGCCGGGTTTGATTCGAGTGCGCGACAGCGGCTCGAAATTCGTTTTTCTCAGCGAGTTAATCTCGGCGAATCTGGCCGCGCTGTTCCCCGGTATGCAGGCGGGAACGCCGCACGCTTTCCGTATCACGCGCGATGCCGACGTGGACGTGCGAGAAGACGAAGCCGATGATTTGCTGCGCGCGTTACAGCAGGAGTTGCGCCGCCGCCGGTTCGGCGCGCCGGTGCGGTTGGAAGTGACTGCCACCATGCCGCAGCAGATGGTCGATTATTTGACTGATTCGCTGGGCCTGATTCCCGAAAGCGTTTATCGGGTCGATGGCCCATTCAACGTCGCCGACTTGTTGCCGCTGTGCGATCTCAATCGGCCGGATCTGAAGTTCCGAAAGTTGCAAACAAATATTCCTGCGCGACTGCGGACCCGCCGCCCCATATTCGATGTGATTAGGGAAGGCGATGTGTTGCTGCATCATCCGTACACAGCGTATTCGGCCGTCACCAACTTCATCAGGTCGGCCGCCACCGACAAAGATGTCCTGGCGATAAAGATTTGCCTCTATCGCACCGGCCAGCAATCTGAAATTGCCGAATCCTTGATTCAAGCGGCGGAGATGGGTAAGCAAGTCACCGCTCTGATCGAATTGAAGGCGCGCTTTGACGAAGAGAACAATATCGAATGGGCCAGGCGTCTGGAACACGCCGGCGTTCATGTTGTCTATGGATTGCTCGGTCTGAAGACGCACTGCAAGTTAACCCTGGTCGTCCGGCGCGAGGACGCGGCGCTCAGACGTTACGTTCATATCGCGACGGGAAATTACAATCCGACCTCGTCGTGCACCTATACCGACCTTGGTTTGTTTACTGCAGATCAGGACATCGCTGCGGATGCTTCCGAGTTCTTCAACTATCTGACTGGATATTCGCGTCAAACCAATTACCGAAAGCTGCTCGTCTCGCCGGTGAACCTGCGCGAAAAGCTGACGCAACTCATTCGTCGCGAAACTGAGAATGCAAAGGCGGGAAAGCCGGCCCGCATCGTGGCGAAATTAAATCGGCTGGCCGATTCGACGGTGATCGACACCTTGTACGAAGCATCGAGCGCCGGGGTCAAAATCGATCTGATCGTGCGCGGCATCAGCATGTTGCGGCCTGGCGTGCCCGGTCTTTCAGAAAACATTCGTGTGCGCAGTATCGTCGGCCGCTTTCTTGAACACAGCAGAGTCTTCTTTTTCCTGAACGACGGCAATGAAGAGATTTACATGGGCAGCGCCGATTGGATGTTCCGTAATCTCAATCGCCGCGTCGAGGTGGTCTGCCCGATTACCGATCCGAAGCTGAAGAAATATTTGAAGGACGAAGTCCTGAGCGTCTACCTGCGAGACAAC
>DATISD010000179.1:0-5013 GCA_035469005.1 Pyrinomonadaceae bacterium
GCAGAGAATCTATTTACGCGAAAATCATTCGGCGCTTCGTTGTTCGCCAGCGCCCCTTTGTCTGAGTTTTATCGGAAGCGTCCCTTCACCCAGTTTTCGCGCATCGGCCTTTCTTATCAGTTGTCGCAATCGAGTGTAGAAGACCCGGCGGTTAACACGTCTGGTAACACGACGCAGTTCATTCCGGTCATCTATGCTCAGCCCAACATTATCACCAGTCGCGCGACGGGAAGCTTTGTCTATGACACGCGCAACGCGAACATCGATCCGACCAGCGGCCGGTCATTGTCGTTGTCCGTGGGGCTCGCGGGTCTGGGCGGGGACGTGCGCACTTATCAACCTTCGCTGGAATTCACCCAATTCTACCCAGTTCGCAACAAACGATCGGAAAATCCTCATGTATTCGGCTTCCGCATCATCGCCGGCACGGTGGGCAGTTTCGCTACTACCGACAAAGTAAAGAACGCGAACTCCCTCGCGTTTGTCGAAGGCGTCCCGATTTACGAACGGTATTTCCTCGGCGACGAGTTCACAATTCGCGGTTATAACGTGCGTTCCATCAGTCCGGTTACGCCGCTGGATAATTTCGTTACGTCCCGCAATGTCGTATTCGCCACGAACGCGGCAGGAACCCCTAATGTGGTTCCGTTGCCGAGGACACTGACGGCTGTTGGTACGTTCACCGGCGCGAACGGTGCAAACGTCGTCAATTTGCAACGCGTTTACACCGCGACTGGCGGCGACACCCAGGTGCTTGGCAATTTCGAATATCGCATTCCGGTTGTGGGTCATACGGTACAGGCTGCGCTCTTCGTTGACGTTGGTTCCTCTTTCAATCTCCGCTCCAAGACTCCGCAGACCTATTCCTCCGAATTTATAGCCGACGATCCGTTTATTCAGACCTTCGGATTCATGCCATGCCCGCGACTGCCAGCCGGCTTTGCGCCGATAAGTTTGACCACGCTGGCAGCCTGTCAAAACTTCAGCAACCTCGCGCTGTCATCGGGCCTGGGCCTGGTTGCCCGCGACAACCGGCTGATAACCAGAGCTGAATTTGACGAGGCTCAGCGAATTGGGCCGATCGACCCCCTCACTTCGCTTCCGGTCGGATTGCAGCAGGTATTTTTGCGTGGCGAAGTGCAGCGAAATACCCTCGTCCGGCTGGATCAGAGCCTCTTTGATAAGTTCACGGATCTGCGCAGCAGCATTGGTGCTGAGCTTCGCGTGCAGGTGCCGATTCTCAACGTGCCTTTTCGCCTAATTTATGCTTATAATCCCAACGCTCGTAAGGATCAGGTGATCGACGGATTTCCTTTCTTCTTTGACGAGAAAAAGTCGGTCTTCCGCTTTAGCGTAGGGCGCACTTTTTAGGAGTTGAACGGAAGCCGCGCCTGATTACGGCCGGCCCACCCAGGCAAACCAAACCGGCGGGATGAACAACTAACCAGTTGCATCACATCGCCGTCTGAAGATTTTTAAGGAGTATTACAACAACGCTTATGAAAATATCTCGTGCGATGGCCGCAATCGCTTTCTTCGCGGCAGTCAGCGCTTCTTCAGTTTTCGCGCAACCAAAACCGGCAGCAACCTCCGCTCCGACTGCGCCGATGCAAGCCGCGAACTTGCCCGAAACAAAAATCGCGCTGGTTGATACCGACGAGTTCCTGAATGAAAAGAGTGGCATCGTACGTCTCGTCACCGCCGCAAAAAAGGTTGAGGGGGAATTTCAACCTCGACGGACTGATCTGCAAAATTTGCAGGCACAGATCGATAAGATGACGGCTGACTTACAAAAAGCTGCGCCGGTGCAGGATCCGAAAGTATCGGCCCAGCAGCAAGATGCTATTGATCAGAAGAAAAAAGAGCTTCAGCGCAAAGGTGAGGACGCACAAGCCGCTTACCAAAAGCGTTTGCAGGAGATGCTTGGTCCGGTGTACGACGAAATCGGCAAAGCTCTGGATGCTTACGCAAAGGCTCATGGCATCACGCTAATTCTTGACGTTACGAAGATTCAGGGCATAGTCAGCGCTTCGGAATCGTTAGACATCACGAAGCCATTTATCAGCGAATTCAACAGCAAGAATCCAGCGACGGCCTCGCTGAATCCGTAAGACAAGGATTTTCCAGCCTCGGACGGTGCGGGGGTGCAGCAAACTTTGCCGCGCCTCCGCATCTTCGACTTAACGGCTGATGGAGCAATGAAATGAAGAGTAGATATTTATTCGTACCGGCGATTGCGGCGGTTTTGTTTACTGCCGCTGGTATTACCTTCGCGCAGCCTCCAGCGACCCAAACCAAGCCGCAGACCCCGGCAACTTCAACCGGGCCAGTGAACGTACCCACTGCTAAGGTGGCGGTAATTTTCTCGGCCGCTTTTCAGGATCAAAAGCAGGGAATCGCGAAGTTCGCGGTTCTGGTGAACAAACTGAATAGTGAGTTTCAGAAAACCCAGGACGATCTGACCCAAACGGCCAAAACGATCCAGGCCCTCCAGGATGAAATTAAGAAGCTGCAGGGATCTGCGGCCCCCGTCGATCCAAAGACCGTTCAGGCCAAAGTCGACCAGCTGGATCAGATGAAAAAGGATTATCAGCGACGCGGTGAAGACGGCCAGGCTGCCTATCAACGCCGGCGCCAGGAGGTTTTTGGGCCGCTACAGGAAGATGTCGGCAAGGCTTTGGATGCCTACGCCAAGGCGCGCGGCATTACCTTGATCATGGACGCAAGTCAGTTAGAAGGAATTCTTTTCGCTTCAGAAACGATCGACATCACGCGGGCGTTCATCGCCGAATACAATTCCAAGAATCCGGCGACGGCATCGGCAGCCACGCCAAAGTGACGGTTCAAAGTTCGGGTCGCTGATCGTCTGCTAAAGCTTGAACCTCTGAAAGCGCCTGTTTGGTTCTGAACTAACTATGGAAATGGTTCTCGATTCCGAAGGCATCAAGAGATTACTGCCTCATCGTTATCCTTTTCTCCTGGTCGATCGCATCATTGAATTAAAGCCGCTCGAGCGGATCGTGGGTATCAAGCAGGTTAGTGCTAACGAGCATTTTTTTGAAGGGCACTTCCCCGGTGCACCCGTTATGCCGGGAGTGCTGGTGATTGAAGCGTTGGCACAGTGCGGAGCAATTTTGGCCCTCCGTGAGATCCAGGATCGCGATCAGAAGTTGGTTCTATTCACTGGTATAAACGAAGCGCGGTTCCGAAAGCCCGTCGTCCCCGGCGACACCCTGACTTTGGAAGTTACGGCCTTACGATTTGGCCCACGAATTCAGCGCATGCGTGGGGAAGCCAAAGTCGACGGGCAGCTTTGCGCCGACGCAGAGCTCACGAGTATCATCACCGACCGGCCCAAGTCGTAAAAATGAGTGCTTCGTCGATACAAAATCCATCCACCCAGATCCATCCTACCGCCGTCATCAGTTCAGGTGCCCAGATTGGCCGTGATTGTGCGATTGGACCGTACGCGATAATCGGCGAAGAAGTAATTCTTGGAAACCGGGTACGAATCGATGGCCATTGCGTTATAGACGGCCGTACGCGCATTGGCGACGAGTCGCACCTCTTTCCGTTTGTTTCCATCGGGCTGCCGCCGCAGGACCTGAAGTTCGCCGGAGAACAAACTGAGACAGAAATCGGGCGCCGGACGCGCATTCGCGAATTCGTCACAGTGCATCGAGGAACTGCCGGCGGCGGTGGCATCACCAGAATTGGCGATGATTGTTTCCTCATGGCCCAGGCGCACGTGGCGCATGATTGCCTGATTGGCAATAAGGTAATTATGGCAAACGCAGCGACCCTCGCCGGCCACGTGCTGGTCGAAGATGGCGCAAACATAGGCGCCTATTCCGGAGTACATCAATTTTGTCGCGTTGGACGCGAAGCCTACATTGGCGGGTACTCAGTCGTGGTCAAAGATGCGCTGCCGTTCGCGCTGACTGTCGGCAACCACGCAAAGTGTTACGGCCTGAATAAGGTTGGCATGCGCCGGCGCGGTTATTCGCGCGAGACTCTCGATGCTCTGCACCACGCGTTTCATCTACTGCTTTCCGCGAAGCTAAATACTACTCAAGCCATCGAGCGAGTTCGTGCAGAGATCGTCAATACGCCTGAGGTCGACGAGCTGGTCCAGTTTGTTGAGTCTTCCCAACGCGGCGTCGTAAAGTAATCCAATGAAGCTCGGCCTAATCGCAGGTAACGGGAAATTCCCTTTCCTCGTCCTCGAAGGCGCTAAGCGTGCCGGCACCTCTGTCGCCGTTGCTGCCATTCGCGAAGAGACAGATCCATCGATCGAACAACTAGCGGATCGCCTGACCTGGGTCGGCATCGGCCAGCTTGGCAAGATGCTGCGCTTTTTCAAACAAGAGGGCGTCGATAAGGCAATCATGGCGGGTCAGGTCAAGCACGTTCAGATTTTCAGCGGCGCTCTGCCCGATGTTCGTATGCTGAAAATGCTTTTGCGCCTGCCACGCCGGAACACTGACGCGTTGATTGGTGCGGTCGCCAACGAGCTGGCCGGCGAAGGCATTGAATTAATCGACTCAACGTTTTTCTTGAAGGATCAACTCCCGCAACCTGGAACGTTGACTAAACGCGCGCCCGATGAACGTGAACGGAGCGATGTTGAGTATGGTCTGGAGATCGCCCGCGGTATTGCCGGAATGGACCTGGGCCAGACGATAGTCGTTCGCGACCGCGCCTGCGTCGCGATTGAAGCTATGGAGGGAACCGACGCGGTCATTCGTCGCGCGGGAGAGCTCGTACGGGGACGACTGACCGTCGTCAAAATAGCCAAGCCCGATCAGGACATGCGTTTCGATGTGCCCGTGGTTGGCGTTCCCACGATTGAATCGATGAAGCAGTCAGGGGCAACCTGCCTTTGCGTGAGCGCCGGAAAAACTCTAATCTTTGACCGCTCGGAAATGATGAGTCTGGCTAACATGAGCAAAATCGCGATCGTCGCTCACTGAGCTTCAGCGAATTCTAGGCCGTGAATCGAATCCTTATTCT
>DATISD010000180.1:0-5975 GCA_035469005.1 Pyrinomonadaceae bacterium
AGAGGACATCCAGAGTGGGCCGAGATAAGGACACTGCAAAGGCACGGACAATCGGTACGCACGCCTCCGGCGTGCTTCGCTCATGGAGCACGCCGGAGGCGTGCGTACCAACGTCGTCTACTATCGTCTGGCGTAATCGACAGTGCTTAAACTATAATCCCCGTCCCTGACTGTTGCTTTTTCGGTAGTCAATCATTTCAACTCGTCCATGCAGGAGGCCCGATATGTCTGACCCTAAATGTCGAATCCTTTATGTGGATGATCATGAGGACAGCGCTGAGATGTTCAGATTGTTGCTGTCTTCGCCGGATTACGAGGTCCAAATTGCGACCACAGTTGCCGAAGCGGTTGAGCGCGCGAAGTCCGAGGCTTTCGATTTGTACGTTTTGGACAAACGACTTCCCGACGGATCGGGCACGGACCTTTGCATCATGTTGAATGCTCTAACGCCGGGCGTGCCATGCATCTTCTACACCGGCGATGCTTATGAGGTTCACCGGCAGGAAGCGCTGGCGGCGGGCGCGGATGCCTATGTTCCCAAGCCCGACGTCGACGCATTAATCGACACCGTTCACAGACTGCTATCCGAGCGTGAATGTGCCGCAGCCTGATTGAACGCACGCATCCTTAACCGAATTCTCAGTTCGGAAATCCAACTCCCAGGTTGTGATTTATCGTGGTTCTGTAACTTTTCATCAGGAGACTGAATGCCCATGTGCCCCTGCAACGTACGTTACGGTTTGCTCGTTCCCTGCATCGCGTTTTGGTTGATCGCTTTCGCAGCGCCGCTCGCTTACGCGCAGGACGATAAACCAGCGCCGCCCCAGGCCACACCAGCTGCCAGCCCGGCATCATCACCCGGAACCGGCGAACAAAGAAGACCTGACCAGGGGCCGGCGCAAGGCGAAGATGAAAATCGGCCGCGTGAACCGATGTCGACGGCGACCTTCAATGGATTGAGATTTCGATCTATCGGTCCGGCGTTTACCTCCGGCCGGGTGATCGCCTTGGCCGTCGATCCTAACAACGCGGCCCGTTACTACGTCGCGTCCGCCTCGGGAGGAGTGTGGAAAACTATAAACAACGGAACGACGTGGACGCCGGTGTTTGACCGGGAAGGCTCATATTCAATCGGCTGGATCGTTCTCGATCCAAAGAATCCTCTGACGGTTTGGGTGGGCACCGGCGAGAACAACAGCCAGCGCAGCGTCTCTTATGGAAACGGCGTCTACCGTTCAGACGATGGCGGCAAGACCTGGCGAAACGTTGGTCTTAGAAATTCGGAACACATTGGGCGGATCGCTATCGATCCGAAAGACTCGAACATTGTTTACGTGGCAGCCCAGGGACCTTTGTGGGGTCCGGGCGGCGACCGTGGCCTCTATAAGACCACGGACGGCGGGAAGACCTGGAAACAGATTTTGAAGACCAGCGAGAACACCGGTGTCACGGACGTGGTGATCGATCCGCAAAACCCGGACACGATTTACGCCGCTTCGTATCAACGGCGGCGTCACATGTACACCTTGATCGATGGTGGGCCTGAAAGTGCAATCTACAAATCAACGGATGCGGGCGCGACCTGGAACCGGCTGCGCGCCGGACTGCCGACCAACGACATGGGTCGAATTGGCCTGGCTATCTCGCCCGTGGATTCAAACGTGATTTACGCGACCATTGAATCAACCGATCGCAAAGGCGGCATCTTTCGCTCGAGTGATCGCGGCGGCAGTTGGGAGCGACGCAACGAATTCGACAGCGGCGCCATGTACTACGCGCGCATCGTTGCCGATCCGAAAGACGTCGATCGCATCTACATCATGAATGTCTTTCTGATGGTGTCGGATGATGGCGGTCGCACCGTGCGACGGCTCGGTGAAAGATCGAAGCACGTCGATAACCACGAAATCTGGATCGATCCCAACAACACTGATCATTACCTGGTGGGCTGTGACGGCGGGGTTTACGAAAGTCACGATCGCGGCGTGAATTGGCAGTTCAAGGCCAATCTTCCGATTCCGCAGTTCTATGACATCACGACCGACAACGCCACGCCTTTCTATAACGTCTATGGCGGAACGCAGGACAACTACAGTTTCGGCGGACCCACGCGCACCCGCAGTGCTTCCGGCATCGTTAATAGTGATTGGTTTGTGACTCAGGGCGGCGACGGTTTTCGCAGTCGCGTGGATCCCGAAGATCCCAACACAATCTATGCGGAGCTACAGGGAGGAACGCTCGCTCGCTTTGATAAGACTACGGGCCAGCGGGTCGGCATCCAGCCGCAAGCCAGCCGGGGCGAAGATCCGCTCCGCTGGAACTGGGATTCGCCTTTCATCATCAGTCCACATTTGCACACGCGCCTCTATTTTGCCTCGAACAAACTCTATCGGAGTGACGATCGCGGCGATACCTGGAAAGTAATCAGCGGAGATCTTTCCCGGGGCCTCGATCGCGACAAGCTCCCAGTGATGGGCAAGATCTGGAGCATGGATGCCGTAGCGAAGAATCAGTCGACAGCTTTTTACGGCAACGCCTCAGCCATCGATGAATCGCCAAAGAAAGATGGGTTGATTTACATCGGCACGGACGACGGCCTGATTCAAGTAACCGGGGACGGCGGCATGAACTGGCGCAAAGTCAATCGTGTTGGCGACGTGCCGGAACTCGCTTACGTCAGCCGCATCATTGCTTCCAATCATGACGCCAACACAGTCTATGTCGCTTTTGAGAATCATCAGAATGCCGACTTTAATCCTTATCTTTTCAAGAGCACTGACGCGGGCCGCACGTGGACCTCAATTAAGGGTAACTTGCCGGCGAACTGGCCCGTTTGGGGAATTGCTGAAGATCATGTGAATCCAAACCTGCTGTTTGCCGGAACTGAATTTGGCTTGTTCTTCACCGTTGATGGCGGACAAAAGTGGATTCAGTTGCGCGGGGGCCTGCCGACTATTCAGGTGCGCGACATCGCGATTCAACGACGCGAGAATGATCTGGTCCTGGGTACCTTCGGGCGGGGGATTTACATTCTCGACAATTACTCGCCGCTGCGATCGATCACGCCAGAGATGCTGAAAGCCGACGCGCTGTTTCCGGTCAAGGATGCTTTGATGTACATCCAATCACAGCCTCTCGGCGGACGTGGCAAGAGTTTTCAGGGTGAATCGTATTACACGGCTGAGAATCCGCCCTTCGGCGCCACGTTCACTTACTATTTGAAAGAAGAGTTGAAGACCAGGAAGGCCCGGCGTCAGGAAGCCGAGCGCGCGGCCGCGCGCAGCGGCGCCGCGATCAATTTGCCGAGCCGCGCCGAGCTCAGCGCCGAAGAAGAAGAAGAAGCGCCGGCAGTCTTTTTTACGCTCACTGATTCGTCCGGAAAGGTAGTGCGCCGTCTTACTGGCCCGATCACGGCGGGTATTCAACGCGTGAATTGGGATTTGCGTTACCCCTCTCCAACACTGCCACCGCCGCCGAATCCGGAAGCTGAGAATCCTTTTGACGAAGGTCCAGCCGGGCCACTGGTGATGCCGGGCACCTATAAGGTTTCGGCATTCAAACGGGTGAATGGCGTAATGACTCCGTTTGGCCGCGCGCAGGAATTCCAGATCATTGTCGAAGGACAGGAGCGTATGACGCCAGCTGATCGGATCGCTCTGGTTGAATTTCAGACGAAGGTTGCGCGACTGCAACGCGCAGTGCAGGGGGCGCTGGACGCAGCCAACGCTTTAACACCCCGGTTCGCAGCCATCCGCCGCGCGCTGCTCGAGACGCCGAATGCTCCCGAGAAACTTCTCGATGAAGCTGTGGTGCTGGAGAAGCGGAAGAACGAAATCCTGCGCGCGTTGCGTGGCGATCAGGCATTGCGGCAACGCAACATGAACCTGCCGGCTTCGATAAGCGAGCGCGTCGGCGATATTGTCGGTGGTCAGCGTCTGGCGATTCAGAAGCCGACGCAAACGCACATCGATCAATATGCGGCTGCGGCAGCAGAGTTTGAAGGGACGCTCAGCAGCCTCCGTCAATTGATCGAAGTCGATTTGCAGCGACTCGAGAAGCAGATGGAAGCTGCCGGAGCTCCCTGGACGCCGGGGCGGATTCCGGATTGGAAGGATCAGCCGTAAGTTCGACGCGGTCCTGAACGTGTCAGAAGCCCGACCGTCAGCGAGGGCGCTCCCTGCGACGCGAGCCCTTGCTTCCGCGCGGGCATCTGACACCAGCTGCCGTCTTACATTCACAGTATTGAAGGACTAGTCAGCTTTTACGACCAAGAGTAAAATCTCTCCACTTCAGTCTCACTAAAAATTTCCCGCAGTCACGATCCCTATGGCAGTTATTACGAATTGGGCTGCCGAACTGAAACGATGAATTCGCAACCGCCAGGCCCAGGCAAGAATTGACTCAAATCAGGGAGCCGCGATGACACCAATCAACGATAAAAACCAGGCTGGAGTGATCCTGATGGTGGTGCTGCTAACGCTCACACTTCTTGGTATTGTGGGATTGAGCTTTACTTTCTACGCTTCTCAGAGCGCCTGTTCGCAGAACCCTACGGTGGACATAAGGGACGGCAAGTGCATTAAAGACGTAGGGCCTGATCGTCGTTGATCTGCGAACGCTCACAGAATCCGATCGAAGTCTGTCACCGCACTGCTGAACTCAAAACGTGGTACGGATATCCCGCCCGTGAAATCAAGCGCAACAGAGACCTGCCATCCTCGCAATCAGTTACTGTTGAGATCGACTCTGCCGCTCGGACATTGAGGTCTCGTTCCCTACCCTGCGGATTGCCCATATAATCCGACTCGGCCGTTACGAAGGTGAAAATAGTTTCTCGACTCATCAAAGCTTTAGAAAGCACCAGCTTTTTCTTAAGAAATTCAAGTTAATCACCTTGGAAAGAGCGCCCGTTTGACCCTTGCCGCGGGCACGAGACCAGGCCGTTATGAGAACCGCTCGAAGATCGGCAAAGGCGGAATGAGATATATCTCGCTGAGGACACAAAGCTTGATCGCAAAGTAGCGCCAAGGCCGTAATCTGAAGTGCGTCGGCTTGACACCGCTTAGCCGTTCGTCGCCTATTCGATATCGCCGCGTTTAAACGGCGACGATTACCAAGCCGCGCACAGGCGCAGCTTCCAACATGCCATCCCGCGCCGCGCCAGGCTACTCTTTTGCCTGCTGTGCCGCCTCTTGATGTTACTATTGCTCAACCAATGACCCTTTCCGCGGGCGCAAAACTCGGCCGCTACGAAATCCGCTCAAAGCTTGGCGAGGGTGGAATGGGCGAAGTGTATCTGCCGCAGAACACCAAACTCGATCGCAAAGTAGCGATCAAGTTCCTGCCGGAAAGTTTGACGGCTGATGAGCAAGCACGCAGGCGCCTGGTTAGAGAAGCAAGGGCAGCGGCCAGGTTAGACCATCCCAACATTTGCGCAATTTACGAAGTCAGTGAGGAAGATGGGCAGAGTTTCATCGTTATGCAGTACCTGGATGGTGAGACGCTGGAATGCGCGAGTTCGGTGAGGGTTAAAGGCAGTGATCGGAAAGGCGATCTCTCATTACCTAAACGGGCCGGGTTCGAGAATTGATCCTGGATCGGATGAGTCAATGAACGAATGAATCAATGAATCAATGAATCAATGAATCAATAGCATGAGCGACACTTGGGCCCCCCGATGGCCGGGAACTCTACTATCGCTACGGCAATTTGCTGTTCGCGGTCCCAATCGAGGGTCGTTCCACCTTTCAAGCAGGAACACCAAAGCCGTTTTTCAACGACGCCTTTGATCTGCACTCGAACAGCGGTCAGACTTTCGATGTTGATCCACGCAGCGGTCGGTTATTGATGACCCGTCCACCCAAAGACGAAGGCGCCACAACGATCAAGATAGTTTTGAATTGGTTCAGCGAGTTACGACGTCTGGCGCCGGACAAGTGACGCTGGCGCAGACGAGTTCAGTTTTTACAATGAGG
>DATISD010000181.1:0-6235 GCA_035469005.1 Pyrinomonadaceae bacterium
CACGCAGAACTTTGCGCCGCGTAACCTGGTGATTGGGGCCGCCGGCAACGCTGAGCATAGTCAAATCGTCGATCTCGTTTCCGGGGCGTTTGCCTCCGCAGACGACGACCAGCAGCATGAATTCGAGTCGGCTTCGCCTCAGGTCGCAGCGCCGATTTTGATTGAGCGGAAGAATGAGCTGGAGCAGGCCCACCTAATCGTGGCGGCGCCCTGGCCGTCTGCCAAAAGCAACGACCGTTACGCGGCGAGCATGCTCGGGACCATCATAGGTGGCGGCACTTCGAGCCGTCTCTGGCAATCAATTCGCGAAGAACGCGGACTGGCTTATTCGATCGGCGCAGGCGGAAACACGTACACCGATGTTGGTATGTTTACAATCTATGCGGGCACGTCACCGGCCCAGTTGGATCAGGTGCTCGATTTATCGCTGAATGAAATGCGCCGGATCGTGCGCGAGCCGGTTTCGGAAAATGAGTTGCAGTTTGCGAAAGAGCAGGCCACTTCATCCGTCCTGTTGAGTTTGGAATCTTCCAGCGCGCGCGTGGGCGCCTTAGCGCGACAGGAGATTATTCATGGCCGGCGTATTTCACCTGAAGAAATTATCCAGTCCATTAACGCCGTAACTCGCGATGATGTTCAGCGCGTGGCGCAATCGTGTTTTACTACACCGACGCTGGCGCTTGGCGCTTTGGGAAATTTGAACGGCTTTAAGGTTGATCGCGCACGTTTGGAAATTTAGCTTTGCCCCGGGACCAGAGAGACGCAGAGATTTAAGCCGGTAAGAATAAATCAGACCCGTGTGCTGGTTTGAAATTTTCTCTGTGCCTTGGTGGCAAGTTTCGTCGTACAATTCCCCGTAATGAAAATCTCAGTACTCGGCAGCGGCTCGACGGGCAATGCCGTTTTGTTAGTCGCAAACGGTACTCGTGTTTTGGTGGACGCGGGACTGAGCGCGCGCGAACTGGCGCGGCGGATGGCCCTGCTCGGTGAAGATCCAAATTCGCTCGACGGAATTCTGATTACCCACGAACACGGCGATCACGCAGGTGGCTTGCGCGTCTTCATGAAAGATCTGGACTGTCCGGTTTTCATCTCAGCGAAAACGCGAGACGCCTACGTATGCGAACGTCGCAACGTCGCCAATGACGAGCCTCGCCGCCGGGCTGACGCGTTAAAGGATCGGGTGGTAGAGATCGATTCAGGTTGCGATTTTCAAATCGGGATGATTGAATTCCACCCTTTCACAGTGCCGCATGACGCAGTTGATAACTTTGGCTTTACGGCGACGCACAGCGGCGTGAAGGTGGCGACCTTGCTGGACTTTGGGCATGTTACGACGCTGATCACCGAACGACTGCGCGGCTGTGCGGCGATCGTTATCGAATCGAATCACAGCCGCGACATGCTCAAGACCGTCGAGAATTATCCCTGGGAATTGAAGCAGCGGATTCTTTCGCGGCTGGGCCACCTGTCGAACGAGGACGTGGCTGAGTGGTTGGTTGACGGATTTGACGGCCAGGCGCATCACCTGATTCTGGCCCATCTTTCGCAACGCGCGAACAATCCGTACCTCGCTAAGATCACCGCCGAAACAGCGTTACACGAGCGCGCGCCGTTGTTCGCCGCTGACACAGAAGTAACGCTTTCTTTTCCGAAAGAACCGACGGCGTGGATTGAAGTTTGAACAGTGTCAGAAACCCACGCGTCAGCAAGGGCTCGTCAACTCCTGAAATTGTCGCGGTTTGCCTGGCCCTGCGGAACGGTCGAGCGTCTGCCAACTGGCGCATACGTGACAATGGCAGGGTGATAAATGGGCAAAATAAGTATTTTTATTTTCACCGCGGTTGTCCTTGGCGCTCTCTCTTGCGGCGGCGGTAACCGTCGCAACGGTATTCCGCCTGCGGCGCAGACGGTGCTCGACGCTGCTGCCCAGGATATAGACGCTGGAAACTACGACAAGCTCTATCAGGAAGCTGCCGACGAATGGCGGAATCAGGCATCCCTGGAAGATTCCAGAGCTAAGATGCAGCAACTGCACGACGCCATGGGAAAAGTCCGGGCGCGCACCTTGCAAACTGCCCGTGAAGAACAGACATCGACAGCGCCCGTTGCCGGGCATTCGCTAACCGCTTTTTATCAGACTACTTTCGATCGTGGGGACGGAATGGAAGCTTTCGTCCTGATAGAACATGGTGGCCGGTGGTACCTGGCTAAGTATTATGTGACGTCGAGCGGACTGAAGTAGAATCCGCAGATTACACCGATTAGAAAAAAGTTTTTTGCCCGCGTACTCGTCAAAAGGTTAGCTAAGCGGTGCCTTAAACCGCACGATGTCTTTTTTCAATGAATTGAATCTGCGTAATCTGCGGATACGAAATCGAATCGATGATTGATCGCTACACCTTGCCCGAAATGGGCGCGCTTTGGTCTGAAGAGGCCAAATTCCAGAAGTGGCTGGACGTGGAAATTGCCGTCTGCGAAGTCCACGCAGAGATGGGCACGATTCCGCGTGACGCACTGGAGCAAATCAAGAGCCGGGCGAAATTTTCCGTCGCCCGCATCAACGAGATCGAGAAGACTACCGATCACGACGTTATTGCGTTTACCACCAACCTGGCCGAATCGATCGGCGAACCAGCGCGCTTTGTTCATTACGGCCTTACTTCATCGGACGTCGTCGACACGGCAAATGCGTTATTGCTGCGCGACGCGTGCGACATTGTGCTGAGGAAGATTGACGCCCTGCTCGAGGTGCTCAAACGGCGCGCATTTGAATTCAAGAGCACTCCGCAGGTCGGGCGCACGCATGGAATTCATGCCGAACCGACATCGTTCGGACTGACCTTTGCTCTTTGGTACGACGAAATGCGGCGGAACCATGAGCGTCTGCGCCGGGCGCGCGAGACGGTTGCCGTGGGCAAGATCAGTGGCGCGGTCGGTGCTTTCGCGCATCTCGATCCGCAAGTTGAAGAAAAGGTTTGCGCGCGCCTGGGCCTGAAGGCGGCTCCGGTCTCAACTCAAATCATTCAGCGGGACAACTACGCAGAATATCTTTGCACGCTGGCAATCATGGCGTCTTCGCTCGATAAGTTCGCGCTGCAGATTCGACATTGGCAGCGCACCGAGGTTCGCGAAGCGCAGGAGAAATTCAAACCAGGGCAGAAGGGTTCGAGCGCGATGCCGCACAAGCGCAATCCGATTCTGTCGGAACGCATCTGCGGCCTGGCCCGCGTCGTGCGCGCAAACAGCATTGTCGGGTTAGAAAACGTCGCGTTGTGGCACGAACGTGACATCTCGCATTCTTCCGCCGAGCGGGTCGTACTTCCCGACTCCAGCATCGCGATCGATTATATGCTGCAGAAGATGGCCTCGCTGATTGACGGGCTGGTGGTTTATCCGGAACGCATGCTGGAAAATTTGAACGCGACGCGCGGATCGATTTTTAGTGGACAGTTATTGCTGGCGCTGACACAGGAGGGTGTTTCGCGTGAGCAGGCTTATGAGTGGACGCAACGAAATGCGCTGAAGGCCTGGGACGAAGGGAAAGAATTGCAAACGCTGGTTTTGGCTGACAAAGAAATACGCGCGCATCTGTCAGAAGATCAGATTACGCGCGTGTTTTCTCTGGATACCTATCTGCGCAACGTTGAGAAAGTGTTTGCGCGGGTATTCGTCTGACCGAAGATCAAACCAACCCGATTAATTGGTCCACTTTTCGGCCATGTTGCCGATGATTGGCAACTTGAATTCGACCCCGCCATACGCTTTTACCGCAGCATAGATGAGGGCGGCGATATAACCCACCACGACCACCATATATAGCAGCCACAGGATAGCGCCTAACGCTCCCAGTCCCGCGAATGCCA
The DNA here is from genome assembly GCA_035469005.1 of Pyrinomonadaceae bacterium. Taxonomy (GTDB): domain Bacteria; phylum Acidobacteriota; class Blastocatellia; order Pyrinomonadales; family Pyrinomonadaceae; genus UBA11740. The sequence goes on from DATISD010000181.1 coordinate 3,867, forward strand.
ACATAATGCCCAGAATGGTAAGAAGAATCATTAGGGCGATGAAAACGATTACGGCAGCAGCATTTAGTAAGAGTGACTGAATGGCGTGGAACTTAACGAACCGGTTTTCTTTCTCCATGATTACGCTTATTAAAGCGACGATCCAGATGATATAACCCAGTAAGGCAGCCAGGTTCCCGTCGATCCCACCCAACGCTGCTTTGCCTCTAGTATCCGTCATAATCTTGTCTCCGTTTCTTTAGCGAGCGCGCACGCTGGGTGGCGCCAGAATATCAACTCCCTTTTATTTGTTAACACTTTTCCAGGCGAACTCACCGATGATCGGCAGTTTGTACCACTGGCCGCCATAGGCCTTGATGCCGCCCAGAACCCAGAGTATCAAAAAGACAATGAGAAGAATGAAACGTAGCCCGAGGATCAAAAACCATGATAACCAGGCCATGTCAAACGTGTTGAGCGCAAGCGATAGAATCAGGCCGAGAATTCCGATTACAAGACCCACCACAATTTGAAAGGCCGCGAGAAACAAAGACTGCACGGCGTGGAATTTCACGAACCGGTTTTCTTTTTCCGTAAACAGAAATACGATCGCCAGAACTAACCCGAGGCAACATAGAAAATTGGCAATGTAGCAGAGCATGGCCCCGACATTTGAATCAAGGCCCATGAAACTTGTCTTACCGCCCGGGGCGCCTGACGCCGGGGCCGGTTCTGAATAAGGAGATGACATTTGCCGTTCTCTTTCTGTGAAAATGGAAATCCCCGTCTGACGACGGCGAAATACTATGATATCGGCTACTGCTTACGCAACGTTTTATCGTAATATCTTCCGTTCTTCAGTGTCAGAACCGGGAGCGGACCGTGATGGTGGTAGCAACCGGATGTGCGAAGCAGTCTTATTGGATCCGTCGCTACCCTCCGGGTTCTGACACTGAACCAGGCAGTTCATGAAAGCAAAAGTCTACGTCACCTTAAAACCGAGCGTGCTCGATCCCCAGGGCAAAGCCATCAAGCATTCGGTGGAGCTTCTGGGATTCCACGGCGTGAACGATATTCGTCAGGGAAAATACTTTGAGATTTCTTTGGACGATTCGGTCAGCGAAGCTAACGCGCGCGAGGAGGCAACGCGTCTGGCGCACGATGTTTTGTCAAATCCGATAATTGAAGATTTTCGCGTGGAGATTGAAAAGTGAAATTCGGAGTCGTCGTTTTCCCCGGTTCAAATTGCGATCACGACGCCTATCATGTGATCTCGAAACATGTAGGCCAGCCGGTCGATTTTATCTGGCACCGCGACACTGATCTTTCCACCTACGACGCCGTAATAATTCCCGGCGGCTTTTCTTATGGCGATTACCTGCGCGCCGGAGCCCTGGCGCGGTTCTCCCCGGTAATGAATTCCATCAGGGAATTCGCCGCCAAAGGCAATCTGGTGCTGGGCATTTGCAACGGCTTTCAGATTCTTTGCGAGGCCGGTCTGCTGCCGGGCGCCTTGATTCGAAATCGCGATCTTCATTTCATCTGCGACTATGTGAACGTGCGGGTTGAGAACACCAATACGCCCTTTACGCAGGAATTAAAACCGGGCAGTGTGTTGCGAATGCCGATAGCGCATGCGGAAGGCAACTATGTCTGTGACGATGTGACCTTCGAGGAGTTGCTTCGCAACGAACAAATCATTTTTCGTTATTGCGACGCGAGCGGAAATGTAACCGACGCCGCGAATCCGAATGGCGCCCGCGACAATATCGCAGGCATTTGTAATCGCGGGCGCAATGTGTTGGGATTGATGCCGCATCCTGAGCGTGCCTGTGAAGATTTGCTGGGATCCAGCGATGGTCGCGAAGTTTTCCGGTCTCTGGCGGGCGCACTCGCCGCGGCGGCATAAGCCTATTTCGATGCGCGGCGTTGATTGACGCGTTTTTGTCTTCCCAAATAGAAAGGACACCCAAATGAAAACTCATCGAGGCTGGTTGGCTACTGGACTGCTAATCTTTACGGTGCTCGCATGCAATCTCTCCAAGAATTCAAACAACTCGAATAACTCAAACAATAATTCGAATGAAAACAGAGCCACGCCGCAGCCGACCCGTCGCGCAAATGCCGACGTTTTCGTGGACCGGATCTACATGGCCAAAGATGACGACGGTAAGCCGGGAGAGGAAACCACTTCGTTCCTCGCTGGCGATCGGACCGTTCATTGCGTAATTGAACTGAACAAAGCGAAGAAAGGCACTAAGGTGCGATTCATCTGGCAAGCCGTAGACGTGCAAGGCTCAAAGAATGAAGAGATCAAAACGATTGATTACACGACCAATTCGTTCGAGAACAAAGTCCGTGGCCATTTGACGCTGCCGAAAGATTGGCCT
>DATISD010000182.1:0-4599 GCA_035469005.1 Pyrinomonadaceae bacterium
AAGTAAGGCAGACTGTCTAGTCTGGGTGTTGATGGAAAGTGCGCAGGCTGGACAGCCTGCGCTACAACTGAGTTTTGTTATGGCCACAACTCTTGCTGACATAGCCCGCGCGCTCGGTGTTTCGAAGATGACTGTCTCGCGCGCCATCAATAATCATCCGGAGATTAGTCCGGAAACCAGGGCTCGCATCCTCGAAGCCGCGCAGCGAATGAATTATCGTCCGAATCAGTTTGCGCGGGCGCTCACTACCAATCGTTCGTATCTTTTAGGCGTTGTAGTTCCGGACCTGATGCACTCGTACTTTGCGGAAATTTGCCGCGGCATTGAGACGGTTGCCAAGCCGCTCGGGTTCCAAAACCTGATCTGCAGCACCGATGAGGATGCCGCCAATGAAGAGTCGGAAATTGAAGCGTTGCTGCCGCGAACCGATGGTGTGATTCTGGCTTCGGCAGCTTCTCCGGCTGAGACAAAATTCTACCGCCGCATTATTCGTGAACGGGCCCGGATAGTTCTCATCGATCGTCAACTTGAAGGAGTCAAGTGCCCCGTGGTTACCACGGACGACGTTAAGGTTGGTGAGTTGGCGACCGAGCATCTTTTGAATCTTGGTCACCGTCGAGTGGGCCATCTAAAAGGAACGGTAGCATCGACGGCAGCTTTGCGTTTCGAAGGATACAAGAGAGCACTGGCCAAACGGCGGGTGCCGTTTGACGCGGAGCTGGTGCGCGAGTGCGGTTTCACGGAACGCGAAGGTTACGATGCGACTCGCGATTGGTTGCGCGACGGTGCCCTGCCGTCAGCAATTGTGGCTGCTAACGACCCGGCGGCAATCGGCGCGATGGCCGCAATTACTGAGGCGGGACTGCGGATCCCCGAAGACATTGCGATAGTTGGCGGTGGCAATATTCATTACGGCGACATGTTGCGAGTCCCTTTGACTACCATTGCCTGGTCAACGAGCGAGATGGGGCAGGCAGCGGCAAGACTTTTAATCGATCTGGTTGAAGGAAAGAGAGGAACGAGAGAGCAACACGTGATTGTGGAACCCGAGTTAGTTGTGCGCGCTTCGTGCGGCGCTACGCAAATGGCTCTGATCTAGGCTTTCTTCGTTCGTTAACTCATGAAGCGTTCCGTTTGTACAATCTTAATACTAAGTTGTCTGCTTTTTGCGGGACGCGCGTTCGCGGCCCCGCGGGTCAAAGTCCTGAAGCTTTCGGTTACCAACACTTCCGACGAGACTCGGACTGCCGAAGATATCGTTGTCAGCGTGCCGGAGCTGAAGCGGATTGCGCCGGATTTCAAGGCAGGAGACGTAATAGTTACGACCAGTGACGCGGCAACGGTCGACGAAGACGCGCGCACTTTGCAAACGATCGAATTGCCGTCACAGGCAGACGATCTCGACGGCGATAACAGGATTGACGAACTTGCTTTTCAAATCGATCTCAAACCTAAACAGACCCGCATCGTGACGATCGCTTACGGTGACACGGCCACGATTCAGCGGTTGCGCAGCGATTATCCGAAGCGGACGGCCGCGAAGTTCACGCTGAAGTTCGATGGCCTGGGGTGGGAGTCCGAAGCCACGGCCTGGAGGATTTATTTTGACAAGCGCAACGCGATCGATGTCTGGGGCAAGCGCCGGCCAGGTCTGTATCTGGAGATGTTTGGCGCGCCCGAATACGTCTATCACTGGGAATCGCCGTTCGGTCGCGACATTTATCGCATCGGAGATGCAATCGGAATCGGCGCGGTGGCCGCTTTGGTCGACGGCAAGGCAGTAAGGATCTCGGACGTCGCGGAGCGCAAATGGCGCATCGTCAGTGCTGGTCCGGTCCGCGCTATTGTTGAACTGTCTTACAAAGGATGGAAAGTAGGCGGCCGCGAAGTGAATCTCACGAGTCGTATGACTCAATGGGCCGGCGAGCGGGGCTTCGATCACCGCGTGACGGCCGCAGGCGCGGAAGGACTGACACTCGTAACGGGAATTGTGCGGCAGCCGGATTTGCGGGAGAAGACCTTTGGCCCGACCTCCGCGGAGCCTGCCCTCATTCGCGCGTGGTGGGGCCATCAGGTCGAAGAAGTGGGTCCGCCGGCCACTGCGATTCACATGCTTCCGGATCAAAACCTGGGGCTGGCAATCATCGCATTCGGCAAGGAAAGCAAATCCATCGCCGGCGATCCGCTCAACCTTCTGATTCAGCCGCAATTCGAAAATGGCCAGGCCGATTGGTATGTCACTGGCGTTTGGGATCAGGAGAACACCGACAATCTCAGCGTCACGGCCACCGCAGCGGAGGCGAAATTTCGTTATGGGTCATTGGCCGCACCCCGCGCCACGCCGAGAAGTTTTGATGATTTTATTTCCTACGTTCACCGCGCCAGCGTTTGCCTGGCTCAACCGGCGCGGGTTGAGCTTCTTTCGTCCGGCGTGTCGGCGCAATCAGCTCCGCCTGACACTTTGTCGCCGGCGAAAAAGAAATCGTACGCGGAAGCAATCAATTTGCTGAAGCAGTCAGCAGAACGCACGGCCCAGAAACTCGAGCCCCTTATTTTGAAGAGCCCTCCCGCCGAAGGCGGGCGCGACACCGGTGAAGGCTTTTTCACCGAGGGCGACAACCAGAGCGGTGATTGGAAATCGCAAAAAGGGTTTTTCTGGACGGGCAGTTTTTGGGTGGGAGAGTTGTGGCAGCTCTACGGAAAAACCAAAGACGAACGGTTTCGCCGATGGGCCGAACTATGGAATGCTCCGCTCCTCGGCAAAGAGGCGAACGAGAACCACGACACGGGCTTTCTTAACTTCTATTCGTCAGTGCTGGCTTATCGCGCGACGAAGGACGCGAAGTATCGTGACGGCGGACTGCGGGCCGCAGGTCGCTTGAAGCAACTCTACAATCCGACCACCGAACTCGCCGCTTCGTGGGCTGTCAATGGTGACGACACGATCATTGATACGATGATGAACTTGCAGATCTGGTGGTGGGCTGCGCGGGAAGGCAACGATCCGCAATGGCGCGAGCTCGGGCTGAAGCACGCCCTCCGGTCAGCTAACTGGCTGGTGCGCCGTGACGGTTCGGTGGCGCAATCGGTTCATTACAATCCGGGCGACAACCGCCAGGAATTTACTTCCTCGCAGGGCGCAAGCAACACCATTAAATTCCCCAATGCGGCGAAGCCCGGCGAAGAGGTCTTCACGCATACGCATCAGGGCTTTGCTGCCGACACCACCTGGTCGCGCGGCGCAGCCTGGGCGTTGTACGGATTCACGGTCGGGTACAGCAAAACGAAAGAACCGCGTCTGCTGGCGACGGCAGAAAAGATTGCCTTGTATGTTTTGGATCATCTGCCGGAAGACGGCGTCCCCTGGTACGATTTCGCGGATGAGGGCGTGCACTTTCGCAATCGTGACACCTCGGCCGCAGCAATAATCGCGGGCGGGCTGCTGCGACTCTCAGAGTTGACGGCAGACCCAGCGCACGCGGCGAACTACCGGCGCGAGGGCGAGCACATCGTGCAGTCCCTGATTGATCGATACCTGACGCCGGTTTCTGCCGACGATAAGACTCCGCCCGGAGTCTTGCGTCACGGCTCGAGCACGCGTCCGAGCGACGTGACGTTGGTCTACGGCAATTATTATTTGCTCGAAGATTTGTTGTGGCTGGATGAGCACAAGAAGAAGTGAAACGTTTGGATCTGCTCCCTCTCCCAGAGGAGAGGGGAAAAGCTATGAAGCATGAAAGGGGAACAACCATGAGTACGCAAATGAAAGAGGAGAGCGACAAAATAATTTTTCGCAATACAAACGCCGGAAAAGGCCGCACAATTTCCATCACGCCCGAAAACAGCTCGATGAAGCACCTGGTTTATGGCCGCATAATTTTAGACAAGGAAGTTCCGCGTGCGAGCTTTTCCACCGGGAAGTTGGAGTCCGGCTTAATTTGTCTTTCCGGCGAATGCACAATCAAGTGTGATGGGGTCACGAACAAGATTGAGCAATACGATTCAGTCTATCTGCCGCGGGACAGTCAGGTCGAAGTCAGCACCGACAGCGCTGTAGACCTCGTCGAATGTTCTGCGGAAGTCGAAAAGAAATATCCTTTGCAAGTCGTTCGTTACTCTGATGTGAAAAAGGACAGCTCGCTCAGATTCAAGACGGGCGGCGCTGCGAACTCGCGCACCGTAAACATCACTTTGGGAAAAAATGTCGAGGCGGGCCGGATTCTCGCGGGCTTCACCACTTCCGAACCGGGCCACTGGACCAGCTGGCCACCGCACGAACACGCGGAAATGCTTGAAGAGCTTTACGTTTATTACGACATGCCGGCACCTGCCTTTGGCGTGCAATTCGTTTACACGAACCCTGACGAGCCGGAATTCATTGGCGTCGTGCGCGACGGCGATGCTGTTATCATGCCGAAGGGTTTTCATCCCAATGTTTCCGTGCCCGGACATCCAATAAATTTCGTTTGGATGATGGCGGCGCATCGGGAAGTCGAAGATCGTCAGTTCGGAGTTGTCACGGTTCAGCCCGGATTTGATCAAGCCGGGAGCGGACTGGAAGCAAGCCGGAAGTAGCACGTCTTCAGTGTTCTCAAAAAA
>DATISD010000183.1:0-1846 GCA_035469005.1 Pyrinomonadaceae bacterium
GTTCCTTCTAGCCACTCTTGGGTTTACTGGAGGGGTGTCGAAGAGCAGTCCATCCGTGCCACTGTCATTCGTGCAATTCATTTAAATCGCTTTCGCCTGCTCCGCAGGCTGTCAACGTATCCCTACCAATCCCTGCACCGACTGAATCAATTTGATTTCGATGTTTTTGGAGTGCGCTGACTGGTCAGCGCTTTGAAAGCGGCGACAAGTCGCCGCACTCCAAATTACCGAATCCCTACCAATCCCTGCACACTCTGAACTAACTTTTCTGAGTCGTAGCCGACGCCGTCCTTGAAGACGATCTCGACGTTTTCGATGTCTGAAATCTTTGTTGCAGGATTTCCTTTTACAATCATCAAATCGGCTTGTTTGCCGACGGCGATCGTACCGATGCGGGACTCTTCGCCGAGAAACTTAGCGCCGTTGAATGTCGCAATCTTGATGGCTTCGACCGGAGTGAAGCCGGCTTCGACCAGCAGTTCGACTTCGCGCAAATCGCCGAAGCCTGCCACGACTCCGCCGTTGCCGGTCGGATCGAGACCGGCAATCAGCAAGCCTCCCGCCGCTACGAAGGCGCGTTCGAATTCCATCGACTTGCGCACTAATTCGGCTGCGGGGGAATTCGCCGCTACCCGCGAACGCGCTGTCAGGTAACGCACCCGGGCGTCCGAGTTCATGACGTTGAGCACCCGTTGGTTCATTACTGCGCTGGCCGCTCCAATTCCTGTCTGCGTCAAAGGCGCACCAGCTTCAAACACCGGCAGCGTCGAAGTGATCGCGACGTTCTTCGCGACGAGCGTGCGAATCGTTTCTTTCACCGGCTCGCTTTTGATATCCAATTGCCGCAGGCTCGCGCTCACGGCTGCCCCCGGACATTTGTCAGGCTGCTTGTTTGCGACGAATTCAGAATCGGGCAGCAAACCATGCTCGAGATTGTCGATACCGATTTCCGCTGCTTCGCGATAACCGACGGAGCAGAGATGACCCGTAACTTTCAATCCACGCTTGTGCGCCTCTTCCACCGCCGCGCGTAACTCGTCGCGCGTGATGTTCATATAGGCTTTAAACGAAGTGGCGCCCTGGTCAGCCCAGTAGTCCACCAGCTTGCGCGCATCGTCAGGTCCCGTCAGAGTGTGCATCACCGGCGTGAACGAACCTACGCCTTCGAGGTACGGCGCTGTGACGTGCATCTTCGGCCCAATCATGCGGCCCGAATCGATTAGCTTTTTGATCTCGAGATCGCTGTAAGGCGCGACACTGCCGGTGGTGCGAATCGTCGTGACGCCGAGCGCGAGATAGAGCCGCGGAAAGCTTGTCCCCATGTTCGAATACATCGGAGGCGATCCGCCCATGGGAAAGAACATGTGGTCGTGCATGCCGACGAGGCCCGGCATTACTGTGTAACCTTTCAGATCCAGAATCTGCGCTGTCGGCTCGACCTTCGCAGTCGCGCTGGGCGAGATGACTGTGATCTTTCCGCCGGCGATAACGATGGTTTGATCATCGATCGGAATGGTTCCGGTGCCGTCTATAATGCGCACATGCGTCAGCGCCACCACCGGCGCTTCGGTGCGAATGAATTGTTGCCGGTCGGGCTGCTGAGCATTTACCGCACAGGTAGTGATCAGTAATAAGAAGGTGATAATAGGTTTCATTGTTTTTTCGTTGTCCTCATAGTCAGAGCTAGCATTAGCGGCGCTAAACGCCTCCACGCATAGCATAGGCTTGGTATCGCACCGCCGTCGGGTGATTGCCAAACATCTTCTCCTACTCTGGTGGCTCCTAAATGTTCATAGAAACGCCGGGCCTGCAAGTTAGGTTCGAGCACCCAGAGGAAAAGACCTTC
>DATISD010000184.1:0-4652 GCA_035469005.1 Pyrinomonadaceae bacterium
GGGTTTTGATTGTTAGTTCCGCTTCCATAGAAAGGCTGCGCTTGTAAATGCCTTCTTTTTGGGCCTTTTGCGTATCTTTGCGTCTTAGCGCCTTTGCGTGAGGAATAACTCCCATGAACGAAAACGATGTTGCCAAAGAAATCGTCGATGTAGCCTTCAGAATTCACACGAGCTATGGTCCTGGATTACTGGAGTCCGTGTATGAAACGATAATGACTTACGAGCTAAAGAAACGCGGCTTTCATGTCCTACGACAACAAGGGGTCCCTCTCTTTCATGAGAACATCAGGATGGAATTGGGCTTTCGAATAGACATGATCGTTGCAAACAAAGTCGTTGTCGAAATCAAATCTGTCGAAGCAATCGCTCCGGTACATAAGAAACAACTGCTTACTTACCTTCGACTGACAGATAAGAGACTGGGGCTACTGATTAACTTCAACGTGGATCTTATTAAGAATGGGATTTCACGTGTCGTGAACGGACTGACGGAATGAGCCTCACGCAAAGGCGCAAAGCCGCAAAGGAACGCAAAGACGGGATGTCAAAGACCCAACTTGAGCCTGAACACAAATCGCCACCCCTCGGCGACATGTCTGCCGAAGACTTCCGCCGCTTCGGCCATGAGATCGTCGATTGGATTGCGAATTACTTTGAGCATATTGAGGAACTTCCCGTGCTCGCTCAAATCGAGCCCGGCGACCTCAAAGCGCAGTTGCCTTCGACGCCGCCGCCGCGAGGCGAGCCGATGGAAGCTATTCTCGCCGACATCGATCGATTGATAGTCCCGGCACTGACCCATTGGAGTCATCCTTCATTCTTTGCATACTTCGCCACCTCAACTTCGGCTCCCGGCATTTTCGGTGAGCTTTTGAGTGCGGCCTTCGATGTCAAATCGATGCTGTGGCGAACTTCACCAGCTTCGACAGAGTTGGAAGAAGTCACGCTCGACTGGCTGCGGCAGATGTTGGGACTCGACGCCGGCATGAGTGGCTTCATCTATGACACGGCATCCGTTTCCAGCCTGCATGCGATCGCCGCGGCGCGTGAGAGTGTCGAGCTGCGCATTCGCGAAGAAGGCATGAGCGGAAGAAAAGATTTGCCGCTGCTCCGTGTATATGCCTCCGAGCAGGCACACTCTTCAATCGACAAAGGGATCATTACTCTCGGGTTGGGGCAAAAAAGTCTGCGCAAGATTCCTGCAGACAAAGAGTTTCGCATGGATCCAAATGCACTCTCGGATGCTATCGATGAAGACAAACGCAACGGCATCCGGCCCTTCTGTGTCGTCGCGACTGTGGGGACCACGTCATCCTCGAGTATTGATCCCGTTCCAGCCATCGCCAGGATTTGTGAGCAGCACAAAATGTGGCTGCATGTTGATGCCGCTTATGGCGGGTCGGCCGCAGTGGTGCCGGAAATGCGCCATGTTCTCGCGGGCTGTGATCGCGCAGATTCGCTGGTGCTCAATCCACATAAGTGGTTATTCACGCCATTTGATCTCTCGGTCCTTTATTGTCGTCACCTGGATTTGCTGCGCCGCGCGTTCTCACTCGTGCCGGAATATTTGCGTACTCCCGAACAGGAGAAGGTACGCAGCGGATCTGATTACGGTGTCCAGCTGGGCAGACGCTTTCGCGCGCTGAAACTTTGGATGATCATTCGTTACTTTGGTCATGAAGGTTTAGCCGCCCGGATTCGCGAACATTGTCGCCTGGCGCAACTGTTTGCTTCATGGGTCGAGCAATCGACGGACTGGGAACTAATGGCCCCGACGCCCTTTGCGCTGGTCTGTTTTCGCGCTTGTCCTCCAATTAAAGACGAAGACGACGACACGCGCGCCGCGCGGCTTGATGCGCTGAACGAACAAATCATGCACGGCGTTAATGCGACTGGCAAAGCGCTCTTGTCACATACCAAGCTTAACGACACGCTTACGCTGCGGCTTTCAATCGGAAACATCCGCACCACCGAGAAGCACGTAAAACAGGTCTGGGAACTCTTGAATGAGCGACTCAAAGACCTCACAAGTTAGTCCAGGCCGTTGGCCGATCATGGCGATTCGCACCCGAATTCTCTTTGCAGTCCCGGTAATTCTCGTTTCACTGGCGGTCTCAGCAGGCGCGCAATCACGCCGCATGACTCCGGCGGACATTCTGCGCATCGCAACCATCAGCGACGCCCAGATTTCACCCAATGGTGAGTGGGTCGTTTACTCGGTAGCGAGTACCGAAGGCAATCAGACAGTCACCAATTTGTGGTTGGCACGAGTTGGTGACCAGCTCGCCTCGAATCCTCCGACCAGCCGTCAACCCGAAACACGCCGCAACTGGGATTTCGCGCGCACAGCCACAAGGCCCTTACTTCCTTCGGGATGGCACGGCAGCAACCCTCTCTGGTCGCCGGACAGTAAATCGATCGCTTTCATTTCCACTCACGATGGCCAACGCGGAATTTGGGTCACTGCTCCGACCCAGCAGCTGCCCCGATTCATCGCCACCGTTCGCGATACAAACTTTTTTATTACTTACGCCGGGCAGTCGTTCGCGTGGTCGCCTGACTCGCGGATGATTGCGTTCGTTTCGGCGAGTGAAGAAGCCGGGGATAAGGGTGACGACCCGCAGGTGATTGATCGCATCCAATACAAGTCACGCACTGCCCTGTCTGATCGACTGCGCACGCATGTGTGGATTACCGATGTTGACGCGCCCCAACCGCGGCAACTTACTTCGGGCCTGTTTTATGATCATGCGTTGAGCTTCAGCCCTCGCGGCGACGAAATCGCTTTTCTCTCGAACCATGAATCGGATCCCGACGCCCTCAACAACTCGGATATTTTCGCGGTGAACCTGCAGGGGCAAGTCCGGCAAATCACTGAGACTGCCGGCTGCGAGTACGAGCCGACGTGGTCGCCTGATGGAAAATGGATCGCGTACGCGGCCACCAGGCGGGAAGTAACGACGATAGACAGTGTCGCGGAAGATACTCATGTCTGGGTAACTTCTGCCGGCGGAGACACTCGTCGCGATCTCACTGCGTCGCAGGATCGGCGCGCGCGCAGTCCGCATTGGCGTTCGGACAGCCGGGCTGTCTACTTTTCAGCAAACGATCATGGACAGACGTTAGTCTTCGAATCGGAGCTTAACGGCGACAAGACGCGGCCAGTCTTCGGCGCCATCGACGAAACGGTTCGGCGCGAAAGCGAATTAAGGGGCTCGCTTGATTCGAGCGCCCCGGTTACTCTCAATCAACGGATTCAGGTAACTTCATTCAGTGTCTCGGAACAACTGTTAGTCGGGGAGTTTGTCTCGGGTCAAACGCGAATTCCAATGCGATTGGCCGCGATGGCCGCGGTCATCAGCGATTCGACGCATCCGCAGGAGCTTTGGCTCGGCCGAGGGAATTCGCTGGTGCGGATTACGAACCATAACGAGAGCTTTCGCCGCGCCACAACTCTGATTGAGCCCGAGGAATTCCGCTTCAAGAGTTTCGACGGGACCGAGACTCAGGCCTGGTTGATGAAGCCGGTGGATTGGCGAGAGGATCGCAAGTACCCGATGCTCCTCAGCATCCACGGCGGACCGCACGGAATGTATGGCTATTCGTTCAATTCATCCTTTCAGGTTTTTGCCGCCCGCGGATACGCCGTGCTCTATTTGAATCCGCGCGGCTCAAACGGTTATGGCCAGAGATTTTCTGACGGCACCTTGAACGAATGGGGCGGCGGAGATTATCGCGATTTGATGATCGGTGTCGATGAGGCTCTGCGACGATATGCGTGGATCGATCAATCCCGGCTGGGCGTCACCGGTGGCAGTTACGGCGGCTTCATGACAAATTGGATCATTACCCAGACCCCCAGGTTCAAAGCCGCGGTATCGCTAGCGAGCCTGAGTAACCTCATCAGCTTTTACTCAACCTCGCTCTATCAGGATCTGATTCACTCAGAGTTTGGCGGTTTCCCGTGGGACAATTTCGAACTGCTGTGGCAATGGTCGCCGCTCCGATATGTCCGACAAGCGCAAACGCCAACGATGTTCATTCACGGCGAACAGGACAATGACGTTCACATCACGCAGGCAGAGGAAATGTACATGGGCCTGCGCCGCCGCGGCGTGGAGACAGTTCTGGTACGTTATCCTCGCGAAGGTCACGGACTGCGCGAGCCCAAACATCGAGTGGACGCGCTGGAGCGAACCCTGACATGGTTTGACAAATATTTGAAATAAAGACTCGAGGACTGGATAAGAATGCTGACGCACATCGTAGTTTGGAAATATCGAGCAGACGTTTCGGAGGGCACGCGCGAAGAACACCGCGCGCAACTGCGTTCGTTGAGTAATATCGTGCCGGGTATTGAAAGCCTCTCGGTTGGATCCGACACGCTGCATTCGCCGCGCTCATACGACACCGGCCTGGTGGCGATCTTTCGTGACCGGTCGGTGCTGGATGCGTATACGGTTCATGCCGATCACGTCAAAGTAATTGAGTTCGGTCACAGCATCATCGACACCATGGCCAAGGTCGATTTCGAAGACTAAACATCTTGCCTGCGCAGCTTGCTGTGGGCGCCTCGGCTCTTAATGGTTCCCAACGAAAGGCGCGAGCAGGATGCTCGCGAACCGCCGACAGGATGTCGGCGCCCCTGATGA
>DATISD010000185.1:0-2553 GCA_035469005.1 Pyrinomonadaceae bacterium
GTGGCTTGCCGGCCACCGGCGGATTTATCGGCAAGTACTTTCTGTTTTGGGGTCTGCTTCAGCGAGGCGACACCGATCACAAGCGTTGGTATTACTGGCTCGCCGGCTGGGCCGTTATCAACACTGTCGTGTCCTTTTATTACTACATCCGATTTATCAAGGTGATGTACCTTGGCGACCGCGTAGCTGATGAACAACCTTTGACGGTTTCTCCTGCTTTGCAAGCCGCAATGGTTGCCGCGCTGGTGGGAATCATTTTCATTGGCATTTATCCGCAGCCGCTAATTGTTCTGGCCCAAAAGTTATTGCCCGCGCAAGCCGCTGCGGCGGCCCCCGCAACCTCGAATAACTCCCCGCCCGCGCAGTAAACTAGGAACATGAGCCATGCTTTGCCTTGCGAGGACTTGATCGAGGCAGGCCTCAAAGACCTGCGGGAAGGTCGCGAGTCGATCGCGGCGCTGTTGGTCGCAATTGGAGCGCCGCGACTGCGCCGGCTGGGATTAAATCTGCCTGCCCATTTACCGAGCAACCCTGAGCACCGGCTCTATGATTTACTGGCAAAGGATGATTCTGATTCTGCGCATTCGCGCTACAATGCGTACATTCGGAGATTGGTTAGTTATGTGCGAGCAGCCGAATGCGTGAGCCGTTAACTGTCGACAGCCTCAACGCTTTCATCAAAGCGCTGGCCGAGGCGGCCAAAACAGCAAGTCGAGTCTATTTGGTCGGTGGTGCTTCGGCCGTACTTCTCGGGTGGCGCACGGCTACGATCGATATTGATCTCAAAATTGTCCCCGAGACGGACGAACTTCTCAGAAGCCTTCCCAAACTCAAAGAGCAATTACATCTAAACATCGAGCTCGCTTCACCGGAGGATTTCATTCCGGCCTTACCGGGATGGCAAGAGCGCAGCCGGTTCATTCGACAGGAAGGGAAGCTGTCCTTCTACCATTACGATTTCTATGCTCAGGCTTTGGCGAAAATTGAGCGCGGTCATGACATTGATCTGACCGACGTGAAGGAGTTTATCGAAAGCGGTCTGGTTCGGCCCGGCCGTTTGCTTGAATTGTTTTCAACCATCGAGGATCAAATTCATCGGTATCCGGCGTTGAACGCGAGCACTTTTCGCGAGTCGGTTGAGCGAGTTGTTCGCGAGTACGAGCCCGGAGAATAAATTGATCTTGCTCATTATCTTCTATTTCCTCGCCTCAGTCTCAATCTGGCTGGGTCTTCTTTCCCTTCGCAGCGGCGTGCGCTTCGTGCGCTATGTACAGTCGGAAACAGCCAGGAATTATCCGCCGTTCACGCCTTTCGTGACTGTAATCGTTCCACTTCGCGGTCTTGATGATGGCCTGTACGAAAATATCACCGCAATTTTTTCACAGGACTACCCGGCATACGAAGTGATTTTCGTCAGCGATGATGAAAACGACATCGCGTGGGCCATCATCGAAAAGGCGCGTCTGGATTTCAAGGACACATCTGGCCCAACGATGCGAACTGTGATTGCCGGTCCGGCCGTCGATCGCGGACAGAAAGTTCATAACCTGAGTGTGGCCGCGAACGATGTCGATCGCGCCAGTGAAGTTCTGGTCTTTGTGGATTCTGATGCGCGACCGGCAAGCCACTGGCTCAGTTCGCTGGTCGCTCCGCTCGAGGATGAGACAGTTGGAGCGACGACTGGCTACCGCTGGTTCGTTCCCATTCGAGGCGGACTTTCCTCGCATTTGCGATCAGTCTGGAATGCCGCAATCGCGTCGGCGCTGGGCTCAGATGAACAGAGGAATTTTTGCTGGGGCGGGTCGACGGCGATCAGGCGAAAGACTTTCGAATCGTGTGAGGTTATCGAGCATTGGCGGGGCACGGTGTCCGACGATTTCGCGATGACCCGTGCGCTTCGGGCATCGCAACGAACCATAAAGTTCGTGCCGCAGTGCCTGACGCCCTCATTTGAAGAATGTTCGTTCCATGAATTAATCGAATTCACCACGCGTCAGATGAAACTCACCCGCGCCTATGCGCCGCATTTGTGGAAGCCGGTGCTCCTTAGTAGCGCCTGGTTCGTGCTGGTCTTCTTTGGTGGAATCGGTTTCGTGCTGGCTCGGGCCTTGATGGGACTTTCATTCGCTCTGCCGTTGGCGCTGCTCATGATTATTTTTGCCATGGGCGCAATGAAATCACACCTGAGGTTGCGGGCGGTGACCACAATCATAAAGGACAAGCGGGCACGCTCATGGGGGTCGACCATCGCACATATGACAATGTGGCCGTTGGCATCCGCGCTTTATCTTTACAATACGCTGGCGGCGGCAATTTCACGGCGAATCACCTGGCGTGGAATTGGCTACGAATTGAAATCGGCGGGTGAAACTGTGATCGTGTCCCGCAAAGCAACTTAGGCTGTTGATTCGGAAACTAGCCCCAGGCCGTTTAGCGAGGGCAATTCTGGCCCTCAATTTTGGACCCGGTAACAGAGTGCCGGTTATCGACCACGAAGTGTTGCGAGGATTCAATCCGCAACCGGATCCATCGGAATAAGCCGGTTTCGGCAGC
>DATISD010000186.1:0-6684 GCA_035469005.1 Pyrinomonadaceae bacterium
TAAGTTGCTTTTAGTTGCTCTTCCTGCGCCTCTGAGCCAATTATGATCGGTTCATTTGTCGGGACAATCTGGGAGTAGTAGCCCACCTTTTTGTAATTCCGAAAATACCAGGGCAGTGGCCAGTAATCCGGCGAGACGATCGCGATGCCGGTTTCCGTTCCGGTTCCGTTTTTCTGCGCGACCCGTTCAATTTGATCGAGCATCGTCAGCATCTGCCGCTTGGTGTGAGCGTAAACGTAAGGCAACTGGTCGTCGTCGTAGTGAACAAAGTTAAGTTGATACAACTGATAACCGCACAGGCCGACGATCAAAGCGGGAATCAGGAAGAAGAAAAGTGGTTGCTGAAACTCGCGCAGCTTTTGGTAAACCACCTCCAAAGTGTAGCCGGACGTGAGCGCCAACGGCACAATGAAGTTGAGGCTGATCCAGGGCGTCTTGTAGCCAACCAGCGAATAAGCAGCGAGTAAACCAAACGACCACAACGCGAGAAACAGGGCCATTCGGTTGTTGGCGCGCCACAACGCGATCAGCGCCCCAAAACCGGCCAGAATCAACAGCGCGCCTTCTTCCCAGAGCAGCCAATAAATGTACTCATACCAGGGGTGCTCGTGTTCGTGTGTGCGCTGTCGCCAAAGATTCAACGTCTTAAAGGCATCACTAACACCTTTGGGATAGTTGGTAAAGAATGATGAATAGAACAAAACCGCGACCACTATGAATACGGCAAACGCCGTGAGGGCGACCGTGAGTACTGGAATTCCGCCGCCCAATCTGTCGATTGTTTCGCGCCATCGATCAGCCACGGACGCCTGATCAGCGCTTCCACGATTGAATTGTTCGCGCAGTCGAAAATATCCAGCCGTAGAGATCCACGCTATTACCAGCACTGGCCCGTTCATAATCCAGGTCTCTTTGGTAGCGACCATCAGGGCAGCCGAAATCGAAGCCAGAATGAAATAAAGGCTTCGTCCGGTTTCGTAATACTTCAAGGCGGCGACGACTATCGCGAGCGTGAAAAAAACATACAGAGATTCATGAATGAAGTAACGTGAGAGATAAACGGCACCGGGAGAAATCGCGATTAACCCGGCCGCGCACAGGGCGCCAATCGTGCCGATGCGCTGGCGCAGTGTCAGTGCCAGCCAAATCGTCGCCACACCGAAAATGACGGTCACGAGGCGAATATTGAAAGTAGTTAGTCCGTACGCATCGCCGGCCGACTTGCCTCCAAAGAAGCGCACGATCCAGGGAATGATTGCCGAAAAGTAATAGAGCGTGGGGCCATGATAATTCTGCGGATCGTAGAAATACTTTCCCTCACGGACGAGTGTCACCAGGAAATTTCCGTTAACGCCTTCATCATGATGCAACGGAACGAGCGGCAGCTTGAACAGTCGGAGAAAAGCGCCCACAAACAGAATGGCCAGGGATGAAAGCTGCCAGGCCCGCGCAGATAGATCGGAACCCGGCGCTGAAGATTGCACCTCGACAGGGGTTCGGCCGCCACGTTCTTTCGGTGGACCGGTTGTCTGTCTCTTACTGCGCGATTTTGTAGAGATGGTACTCACCTACCGTCGCGACTTCGCGGTAACGACTGAAGAATGCGTCGTTGACCGGCATCACGGAGCGTTCCTGTGGATCGACTACAACATAATCGACACCGTATTTTGTCAGCAAGGCGGGAGCGTCCGGTGTTCCCGCATAAATTTTCTTAATTTCAGTTTCGCGCGGGCCAGAGTCAATCCCGTGCGTCCAGATGTGACCTGGGTATCCCATCACCGATCTTCGCCCAGTCAAAAAGACTGGCGTGTTGTGAATGGGAGCGTGCAAAATTGTGGCGCGCGGCGGCGTCTGTTGCTTCACAATTTCAGCAAAGGCAACGCCGTCGCGATCGAATTCCTGGTACTCGCCTTGTCGTGTCAGGAGGGCAAAAACGTCCAGGCCGCCAGCCAGCGTCAGCATGACAAACAGAGCGCCCGCACAGACGCGCTGCGCAATACTTCCGGCCCAAAGGCGTGCCAGCAGCAACGCGACAATTGGCGCTGAGGCTATCCACCAATAGAAGAGGATCTTGACGTTGTCCCAAATCCAGGGCGCCAGCTTCAATACGTTTGGAACGATAAAGCACAGCGTGAACGGGAGATAAAAAAACAGAAGTTTCCGTGAGACCAGATACGTCTCGGTTTTCCAAAGCAACGCCGCAATCAATAGCGGAATGAATACGCCGGTATTCTTCAGCCAAAACCAGATGATGCTTTCGTCGCCATGACCCCAGCCAAATTCCCAGGCGATGAACGCGCGCGTGCTGACGGCGCTCCCGTGCGTCGACCAGAGCATCTGGGGTCCCGCTATGACTGAGGCGACGATGAAGAACAAGAGCCACTCGCGCCACTTCTTGATATTGATTAGCCCGAGCACGCCGGCGACGCCCATGATCGCGATGAAGCTGTGCGCGTGAACCAGTGGCAGCAGGCCGGCGATAAAACCGGCGGCCAGCATTCGTCGGGAGGGCAAAGACCCGAGGGCAAGGGACCAGGAGCCAAGGGCGAAGGGCAAAGAGTTAACATCTCGTTCTGCTCCGGAGACTGTGTTCGCATCCGCTTTGCTCTTTGCGCTTCGCGCTTTGCCTTTGGCGCCTCGCGCTTTGCTTCTCGCGCTTTGCTCTTCGCTCTTAGCGCCCTCCATCGCTGACCACCATTGGGTGATTACCATCACCGCCAAAGGGATGCCCAGCAGAAAACCTCTCTGGGTCACGAGCAAACTCGTTACTGCGTTGCCCCAGCGCCAGCCCAGGGTTACGTCCGGAAGAATTGTGTACGAGTGCTGGATGTTCATCAGCACATGAAATACTCCGGCGTCGGACTTGTTGACGTCAGCGAACAACATCCACCAGCCAAATCCGCCGTTCAGAATCACGATTACCGGAACCAAGATCGCCGCGGTGCGATTGCGCAATAGTGCCAAACCAAAACGATGAAGCACGCCGACCAGGGCGACGCCAATGATCCAATTTTCGATGAACAAAGACTGGCGCAGCGTCGCTCCAACGCGCACAAAGATTGCCGACACGAAGTCAGTCAGAAAGGGATAGGTAAATCGCGCGCCGGCGAACGTCGGATCTTCCGGTGGATAGTTTTGACCAAATGCGAACCGCGTGATGACGCTAAGATGGAAGGGCAAATCGCCATAATTGTTGAGCACTCCGGTGTAGATGCCGTCGGGCTTATCCAACAGCGCGCGGTCGAAAACCAGCCACATTACGATCAGAACGCCGGCATAAAAAAGAAAGTAGATGAACGCCCACCGATCCGGTTGCGAACTCGACTGGCTGACAGTTTTCAGGGCCCGATCGATGTCTCTGTTTACTTGATTACGCGTCGATTGGCTTTTGAGCAGGATGAAAGGCAGCAGGAGGATTGCCGCCGTAATTGCGATAGGCGCCGGAGTCAAACCGAAAAACAGCGCAAACACAAACGCGACCAGCGCGAGACAGGCAAAGCCGATACAGGCGCCGCTGCATAGACGCGAAACGAGCGGCGCGCCCTCGTCATAGGTGTAAGTAAGAAGCGTGCCGCTCGCGATGGCTAATAGAGATAGAGCGAGAGATATGGCCATTCAGGCGTGCTCAGTGCTTGGATTCCCTCTCCTCTTGGGGGAGGCCAGGGTGAGGGTCTAGCGAGATGTTTCCTTCTTGGCCCCTCACCCCAACCCTCTCCCAACGGGAAAGGGAGCACTCTAAACGCTCATGATTTCGTGTTCCTTGGACTTTGACAGTTCGTCGATCTTTGAGATGTAAGTGTCGGTGAGCTTCTGAATCTGATCCAGGCCTTCGCGTTCGGCATCCTCAGAGATAGATTTCTCTTTCAGCATCTTCTTCAGTTTATCGTTTTCATCGCGCCGGATGTTGCGCACCGCCGTGCGGTGTTCTTCCGCAATTTCGTGAATCTGTTTGGCGAGTTGTTTCCGTCTTTCTTCAGTCAGTGGAGGGATGGGAATTCGCACCAGCTTGCCGTCATTCGAAGGATTCAACCCCAGGTCGGCAGCGCGAATTGCCTTCTCGACGTTGCCCAGTTGAGTTGGATCCCACGGTTGCACTGTCAGCATTTGCGGTTCAGGAGCGTGCACGGAAGCCATCTGGTTGAGCGGTGTTGGCGTGTCGTAATAATCGATCATTACAGTATCAAGCAGACTCACAGACGCGCGACCAGTGCGCACGGTCGCCAGCTTGCGTCGGAAGTCTTCAATGGCCGACTCCATCCGCGGCTTGGTTTCTTTAATGATGTCTTTGTCGTTCATAAGGGTCGAGAATAGTAAATGTAAAGGCGGATGTGAATCGTAAATCGTGAATCGTGAATAGTAAAGCACGAAGACAGGCCGTCACTCAGCCTGAAAACGGCGCATTATTCCGTTTGCGATTTCCCGTTTACGATTCAGGGTCTTTCCCGGCAGACTCGCGTGCCGATCCCTGATCCACTGGTCAGCACGCGCGCGATGTTACCGGGCCTCTTCATGTTGAAGACGATGATCGGAAGGTTGTTGTCCATGCACAGAGAAATCGCTGACGAATCCATCACCTTCAACTGCTTTTCCAAAACTTCGAGATAGGTAATGCAATCGAAGCGGGTGGCGGTGGGATCTTTCATCGGATCTGCCGAATAGACACCATCAACCTTGGTAGCCTTTAGAATTACGTCGGCCTTGATCTCTGCCGCCCGCAACGCGGCCGCCGAGTCCGTGGAAAAGAATGGATTGCCGGTCCCCGCGGCAAAGATAACGATGCGCCCTTTTTCCAGATGCCGAATTGCTCGCCGGCGAATGAACGGCTCCGCCAGTTGAGGAATATCAATGGCCGACAAAACGCGCGTGTTGACCCCCAAATTTTCCAAAGCGTCCTGCAACACGACGGCATTCATCACGGTAGCGAGCATACCGATGTAGTCGGCAGACGAGCGGTCCATCTTGCCCGCGCTCTTGGAAATCCCGCGAAAGATGTTGCCGCCGCCGACAACTACCGCGACCTGCACGCCAAGTTCGTGGACTTGTTTGATCTCTTCGGCGACTGACTGCGAGACGTTTACGTCGATTCCAAACGTCTGTTCACCAATTAGGGCCTCACCCGAGATTTTCAGCAGGATGCGGTGATATGCGGAAACGTTTCCAGTTTCAATCATCTTTGTGATCGGTTTCGAGTTTTGAGTTTCGGGTTGCGAGTTGTAAATGCGCGGTCAGGCGCGAGCCAAAACCCGAAACTCGCAACCCGAAGCTTAATTTCCGGCAAGCTTTGCGACTTCATCGCCAAAATCGTCGTCTCGTTTGCTTAAACCTTCGCCCATTTTGTAGCGAGCGAATCGACGAATCGTCACTTTCTCGCCGGTCTTGGCGATTTTTTCCATGACTAGTTCGCCGACAGTCTGAGCTGGATCTTTAATAAACGGCTGGTCGAGCAAAACAAACTCTTCATAGAATTTGTTGAGACGACCTTCGACGATCTTTTCGATAACCTGATCCGGCTTGTTCGCATTCTTTGGATCGTTCTTAGCTTGCGCGCGCGCGATGTCGCGTTCCTTGTCGAGCGTCTCAGCGGTTACTTCGTCACGCGACACGTAACGTGGCTCAGCAGCGGCAATGTGCATCGCCACGTCTTTGACGAGTTGCTGAAACTCTTCCCCGCGGGCGACGAAGTCAGTCTCGCAATTAACTTCAACGAGCACGCCGACCTTGCCCCCCATGTGAATGTAAGAGCCGACGACGCCTTCGGCGGCGACCCGTCCTTCTTTCTTCTTGGCTGAGGCCAAACCACGTTCACGTAGAATTTCGTTTGCTCGCTCTTCGTTGCCGTCGGCCTCGATGAGCGCTTTCTTGCACTCCATCATTCCGGCACCGGTTTTTTCTCGCAGGGCCTTGACCGCGGCTGCGGTTATTTCTGCCATGATTACTTAGCTTCTCCTAAAAATATTGTCACAGACTTCCCGTCTGCGATTGCTTAATTTTTCGAGAACACAGATAAAGTCTGTGCCGCTCATGAAAAACGCAGCCCGGCGGAGGTTCCGCTGTGAAGGCTGCGCTCGCCGTTTGATCGTTTCGCGTTGATGTTAACTCGCGGCGACGACCTCCGCGCTTTCAGTTTGATCTTCGGTTTGGGCTTCAGACAATTCCGGGTTCGAAGTCGGGGTCGCCATCTCTGAAGCGCCGGTTTCTGTCGTCGGAGATTCAGTATCTGCGCCGGCTGTTGTCCCTGATTCGCCCGTTTCAGTAGTCTCTGTCGCTTCGGTAGTCGCGCCGCCTTCGGTCAACATTTGCTGGCCTTCGAGTACGGCGTCGGCAATCCGCGAAGCAAACAGGCGAACTGCGCGTAACGCGTCGTCGTTGCCCGGAATTACGTAATCCACACCTTCCGGTGAACAGTTCGTGTCGACCACCGCAATTACCGGAATACCGAGCTTGTTCGCCTCAGCGACGGCAATCTCTTCCTTGCGAACGTCGATCACAAAAACCGAATCGGGCAGTCGGTTCATTGCCTTGATGCCCGACAAAGTCTTGTCCAGGCTCTGCAGTTCGCTATCGAGGTTGATGCGTTCCTTCTTGGTCAGCTATTCATAGAGACCGTCGGTCTGCATGGCTTCGAGATACTTCAGCCGCTTAATAGACTTCTGCACCTTATGAAAATTAGTAAGCAAGCCACCG
>DATISD010000187.1:0-11747 GCA_035469005.1 Pyrinomonadaceae bacterium
ATTTGATTGGCGCCAAGTCGAAATATTACTGGCCAACCGGGGCAAACCCTGTACAAGAAGTCGCCACGACCGTGCCGGCGGCAGGTTTTCCACCCAAAACACCGGTCTGGTCAATACAGAACTCGCGAGTTCCGGTGGCGGTAACGCCGCCGACAGTCTGTGGCGCGGCCGCGATTACCCAGGCAGTCGTGGAAGCCACGGGGGCTGCGCCAGTGGTAAAGTTGTAGCCACTCTTCAGACCACCACCCAGAACAGTGTCGATCAGTTGCTGTCCCACCAGGGCGTTTACATCTCCATAACTGCCGTTACCGGCTGTTGAGTAATAAGTCGCCTCGGCGCTGGCCATGGTGCGGAGTGACTGTTGGGCTGAACCTTCGTTAGCCGCGCGGCGCGATGCGAGAAGATTGGGAATAGCGATGGCGGCGATAATGCCGATGATCGCCACGACGATGAGCAACTCGATAAGCGAGAAGCCCTTCTGATTCTTGTTCATCATATCTTTCATTTGCTCCTTAAGAGATAAGCTGGTTTTACTTGCCGTCGCGCCACCGGCTTTGTCTCATGACGGAACCGCAGCGCGCGATTTGTCACGAGGGAATTAACAAGGGCTGTGCCAGAGTGGATTAGTCTGAGATCGGCGTGAAAAGTCGCGGGAAAGCGGAATCTTTTGTTGATTCAGCGAGGCGGGATAGAAATGTGAAAGTGCCGATGAAGCGTCGCTGACAATTACTGTCAGCTGGGTGGTGACGGAATGTGTCTTCTAATTGCCTTCGCCCGCGCTTGCAGCTTGCTCGGAGCTCTCTGTTGATTCGTCAAAATCGTCCGCCCGCCGGCGCGGATAAGGATCGGACGATCGGCGTCTGGGAACCGTATCTGAGCGACGTTCGTCGCGCATCTGTGCGGTGAGACCGCGAATGCCATGCTTGTCCAGAAGGTGGCGGAGAGAACGCACTGACATCTTCAATAAGTCTGCTGCGTTGGTCTGATTTCCTTCCGTGCGCTTCAACGCTTCGAGCACATAAGTCTTCTCCAGTTGGTCCAGGTGCGCCGTCAGGTTGATGCCATCGGCCGGCAGTTGCAGATCTGAACTGATTCGCGCGGGATTGTAATTGGTGATCTGCTCCGGCAGGCGCTCGGGTTGGATCATGTCTGTCCGTTCTAGCGCGACGGCTCGTTCGATTGTGTGTTCCAACTCGCGCACATTCCCGGGCCACGAATAATGTTCGAGCAAACGCATCGCCGGCGAACTGATGGTGATTGTTCGTCCCTGCTGTTGGCAGTACTTTCCGATGAAATGTTCAGCCAACTCTGCAATGTCAGATCCACGCTCGCGCAGCGGCGGAAGTTCCATCGGAATGACTGATACGCGATAAAACAGATCCTCGCGAAACGTTCCCTCTTTGACCAACGCGCTTAGATCGCGATTTGTTGCAGCGATCACTCTGGTATTGACTTCCGTTTCTTCATGCGCGCCGACTGGGCGGACCTTGCGCTCCTGCAACACCCGCAGGAGTTTCACCTGCATCGCCGCTGACATTTCGCCAATCTCATCCAGAAAAATCGTGCCCTGCTCGGCAGCTTCGAACAGCCCTTTCCGATTTGCGGTCGCGCCGGTGAACGAACCCCTCACATAGCCGAATAGTTCAGATTCCAGCAAAGTTTCAGTGAAGGCACCGCAGTTTACGGAGACGAAGGGTTTCTGCGCGCGAGGGCTCAGATCATGAATGGCTCGCGCAACGAGTTCCTTGCCGGTGCCGGATTCACCCGTGATCAGGACGGTCGATTGCACCTGGGCCACGGTTTCGATCATTTGATAGACGGACTGCATTCGATCGGATCGCCCGATTATGTTTCCCAGTTGCCCGCGGGCGCGTTGTGCTTTAATAAGGGCTTCGTTCTCGACCTCCAGCGCCTGCTTTTCTCTGACGATCGATATTTTCTGGAGCGCTCGTGCGACTTTTTCTTTCAGCAGGTTGTTGTCGAAAGGTTTGTGAACGAAATCGAAGGCGCCCAGCAGAAACGCCTCGTGCGCGGTTTGTTCGTTGGCGAACGCGGTCATCATGATCACTTCGATGTCCGGATACAGTTCGCGCGCGGCGCGCAACAGCTCGATGCCACCCATGTCAGGCATCTTCACGTCGGAGATGATTACGTCGGCACTCTGTTCACGTAACATGGCCATGGCCTTGTGGCCGTTTTCAGCCACACGAATAACGTGACCGTCGCGCTGAAACAGATGCGTCAGAAACTGGCGCATGCTCAACTCATCATCAACGATTAAGAGATTTGACATGAATTGGATTAATACGTTCTGTTGTTCCGTCGGTAGCCTGTTGTCAGTCGCCCCGCGCTCATAGCAAACTTATTAACCCCTGACTAGTGACTGTTGACAAACTTACTAACTACTGACGGGCAATTCAATCGTAATCGTAGTTCCTTCTCCCTGTCGGCTGCGCACATTAATTGTACCACTATGGTCGCGAATAATTTGATACACAATTGAAAGACCAAGACCCGTGCCGCCGGTTGTCGAAGTGAACGGTTCGAACAGGTGCTCAACCTGTTCGGGCGTCATGCCACAACCGTGATCGATGAACGAAAGACGCAGCCGATTATCATTCACCTCGTTGAGCGAGACCCGAAACGCTCCCCCTTCCGGCATGGCTTTCAAGGCGTTGCGCGCAATATTCCAGCAGACTTGCTTCAATTGCTCCGGGTCGCCTGTGACGATAGCCGGCCGCCCGGGCAAGTCTTCCTCCAGCGCATGGCCGTCAACTATCTCGTTGCTATTGCGCAACAGCTTAAAAGTTTCAGCAACCAAAGCGTTAAGATCGACGTTCTTGAGTTCGGCAGGCCGGGGCCGCGCATAGTTCAAATAGTCAGCGACGATCCGGTTCAGCCGATCAGATTCGCGGAGGATAATCTCCATCAACTGAGCTTGTTCCGTGTCGCCGCTCATTTCAGCGCGTAGCATTTGGATCGAGCCGCGCATCGCCGCCAGCGGATTCCTTATCTCGTGCGCAATCGATGCGGCCATGCGCCCCACGGCGGCCATTCGATCCTGGCGCCGCGATGTTTCTTCCAGCGCGCGCACGCCCGTCAAGTCCTGAAAGGTGATCACCAGGCCTGTGGTTTCACCGGATTCGGCAAACAGCGGTGCAATGGTAAATCCCAGGCGTAACGCGAGGCCGTTTGGCGTCAGACAATCGGCCTGAAAGCGCGGGCTTACTTTTCCCGTGGCCGCGGCATTCATCGAAGCGGCAATTTGCCGCTTCATGTCTCCGAAGAAAATTGAGACGTCGTGACCTCGAACTTCGGATGGTTTGTAACCGGTAATTTCCTCGGCGGCGGCATTGAAAGTGTAGATTCGACCCTCGAGATCGGTGGTGACGACTCCCGATCGAATTGATTCGACGATTCGTTCGTGAAGCGCGCGCAAGTCGGCCAGCGATCGCGTGGCTGCTTCAAGTTGAAGATCCGATCGCGTTTGCCGGTGAGCGAGTTTCGCAGCCAACAGACCAACTACCAGAAACGAAATCTCTGAAAGGCCGACGAACTGAATTGTGTTCGCGACGGCTTCGCTGGAGAAGCCCGCAGTCCCACGGCTGAGGGCCAGCAAGGCGCAGCCATTGAACGCGGCGACGCAACCGATTGAAGTAATCATCGCTCCGCGAGGACCAACGAACAGGCTCGCGACGGAGATGATTACAATGTAAAGCGCCGCATATGGCGAATTGGCATTTCCCGTGATCCAAACCAACCAGGTGACCAGCAGCACATCAAAGAAGAATTGAATGCGGGCCTGGGCCAAATAATTCTTCCAGGCAAACCGCGCGACGTAATAGGCGCCGGTCAATCCTACGGCCGCGAATATGAGCGGCGTCGCCGCACGCAACGAGCTGTTAAAGGCGGGGGCTGGCGCAGTCCATTTCCAGATAACTCCAATGATTAATAGGAGAATCACGGCCGCGGCGCGGCCGGAGATTAACCACCAGAGTCGCCGCCCGAGTGGTAATTTCGAGGATAGGTTGGCGCCCTTATTCGCCATGAGCAAAGCCTACCACAAACTGCGCCGCGTTGTTGCGAGCTCCGGTAAACATTCAATGTGGGGCGCGCGTAATAAGAGACTGGGCAACGCCAGGACGGTCGCTCGGAATCCATAGACTCGATCTCGTTTGAGTCGATGCCAGAGTGATTCGTCAATTCGCATCACGATGCGAAAACCCAGCATGAAGGTGTTCACTCCACGCTTCGCTGATTAGTTTTGCGACAGTCTTTAATGCGAAAGGACAACGACAAATGCAGCGGAAACTCTTACTCACTGCTTCAATTTGTTTCGCACTCTCAATCAGTTCCTTTGTCTCAGCGCAGAAGGAAAGTTTGCGAAAACAGAATCGTCGCGCGCTGGTGCAAATGGAGCGCGATTTTGCCAAAGCCGCGGCGACGAAAGGAACACGTGATGCATTTCTCGAGTTCCTGGCTGAGGACGGAATTCTTTTCCAGCCTGGCCCGGTCAACGGAAAAAACTTTTGGACCGGACGTCAGCCACGCAAAGGCTTGTTGAGTTGGGAGCCCATCTTCGCGGATGTGTCAAAAGCGGGAGATCTTGGTTATACAACCGGCCCATGGGAATTTCGGCCCAACGGCGCCGATGATAAGCCGGTTGCGTTTGGCCAGTACTTCACGATCTGGAAAAAACAGGGAGACGGCTCCTGGAAATTTGTGCTGGATCGCGGCGTTAGCAGCGAAAAGCCATTCGCAACAAGGATCCTGCAGTTTCCGCTGAATGACGAAGATTCGACCAGCGCCGGCAAATTCGACCTTGACGGCAGTCGCGCGTCGCTGACGAAGTTGGAAACCGAATTCTCTGAACGGTCAGCTAAGAATGGCTCTTCGGATGCGTTCGACTTTTATCTCGCCGAAGATGCGCGGCTGTTGCGAGAGAATGTTGCTCCGGGGGTTGGTAAGAATGCCGCGTTGAACCTGATCTCGGCCAGGCTAGGAACGCTCACGTGGCAGGTGACTAAGGCGGATATTTCCGCATCGGGTGATCTGGGTTACACGTACGGAGTGTTCGAATTCAAGAGGGGGACGGCGGCGCCCGAGCGCGGCAGTTACGTGCGGGTATGGAAAAAGCAGAATGGTAAATGGAAAGTTGTAATGGATGTTATGAGTCCCGATCCGAACCAGTGATTGAAACAGGGGGATTAACAGGATTTACAAGATGAGGGGGATAAATCAATCCACCGTCCCTGAATGTGAAAGACTGCTCGCTTTCTCTTTCATCCTGTTAATCCTGTCGATGTTTCAATCACGACAACCCCCTATTCTTTCTCCCAATCTGCTCGCGTTAACACCTTAATCGGCGGCAACTGTTTCGCGCTCAAAGCAGCGTTCAATCCCGTCAATTCCTTCGCCACCCATGCGTCGAAGTCCCTGACAACATCAGCCAACTCCCGTGTGATCGCATCGGCGCGCGCGATCTGCGTCTGAGTGGGCTTGCCTTCATAGTTATTGACGTTGCCGTAAAGGTCAGCGAGATTCTCGCGCAAACGCTCTTCGCCGGTGATGGCTCCGCCTTCTTTGGTTGCCACGATTTTCTTGCGCAACACGTCAATCTCTGCCGAAGCCGTGCGCAATCGGGCTGCCAGTGGATCGTTTGCGGGCAACCTGGTTGCGGTCGCCTCCAGCGCCAGACGCACACCGTTGAGCCGATCGACGGCAAGGGTCATGTCGGCCAGCAGATTGTATAGCTTCATGGAAAGATCAAACTGCGCTTTCCGATCGGCGGCCGTGTACTTCGAACGCGGATCGCCCGTAACGACCAACTGGGTCGTGTAGACGTTCTTGTCCTTCGACATCCTTACCGTATAAGTGCCCGGTAGAACGCGAGGCCCAATTGTCGCGCCGAAGGCAGCGCTGGCCGCGGTCGGCACGCGTGGAGCTTTCAGGCGCATCGACCAGGTCGCCCGATTCAAGCCGCGTCGCTTGCTGCTGGGGACGGTACTCAAAACCTTTCCAGTTGAATCGAGAATTTCGATTTTCAAATCCCCAAAAATGTGCCGCTTCTGTTGGTAATAAGTGATGACCGCCTCTTCAGTCGGATTATCGCCGACGAATACCGCGTCGCCATTCACCCAGCCGCCTCCCGCGGGCATGCGCTGTACTGTCGGCCGCGCGTCAACGAAGGTTGCTTCCTTTGCCAGCAACTCTGCCGTTAACGCGCGCAACGGAGTGATGTCGTCGATGATCCAAATGCCGCGACCATGCGTCGCGATGACCAGGTCCTTGTCGCGCGGATGAATTGCCAGGTCGCGAACCGCAACGTTCGGAAAATCACCCCCGGTGTATTGCGCCCATTGTTTACCGCCATCCAGCGAAACCCACAGCCCCGACTCCGTGCCCACAAATAGAAGATCCTTGTTCACCAAATCTTCCTTCACGACGTGCGCATAACCTTTGACATTGCTTACCGGCGCGACGATTTGCGTCCACGTCTGTCCAAAATCGCTGGTCTTGTAAACATATGGCCGCATGTCGCCAAAGGTGTGCAGGTCGAAAGTTGCGTACGCGGTGCCTTCACTGAAGTGACCGGCTTCGATCGAAGTCACCCAGGCGTTCCTGGGGAGATCCTTGATGTTGCGGACGACATTTTTCCAAGTCTTGCCGCCGTCGTGCGTGAGCTGCACGTTACCGTCGTCAGTTCCAACCCAAATCAAGTTGGGGTTCTTTGGCGATTCACAAATAGAAAAGATCGTCGTGTGCATTTCGGCCGAAGAATTATCCACGGTGATGCCACCCGACTGTTCCTGCTTCTGTTTTTCGGGATCGTTGGTCGTCAGGTCGGGCGAGATGCGCTCCCATGTCTGGCCGTGATCGCGCGAGCGAAACAAAAACTGCGCGCCAATATAAATCGTCCCGCTTTGCGTCGGGCTCACGTGAATAGGCGTGTTCCAGTTATAGCGCAGTTTTCCTTCCTTATAGCGGGGCAATGGCTGAATGCTGCGCGATTCGTGTGTCTTTCGATTGATGCGGCCGATGTAGCCGCCCTGTGACTCGGCGTAAACATAATCGGGATCCGAAGGATCGGCGAAGACCCAGAAGCCATCGCCCCCGTAAACATTTTCCCAACGATCATTAGTGATGCCCCCGGGGTACGCCGAGTCGCCAATCCATGAACTGTTGTCCTGCAAGCCGCCATAAACGTGATAGGGCATATCGTTGTCCAGGCTCACGTGATAGAACTGAGAGACAGGAAGATTGTTTCCTTTCCACCAGCGGTTGCCGCCATCAAATGAAAACCAAAGACCGCCATCGTCGCCCGTGATCAAGTTGTCGGTATTATTGGGATTGATCCAGACATCGTGAAAGTCGCCGTGTGCGCCGCCCGAGATATTGCTGAAGCTTTGACCGCCGTCGCTGCTGGCGATGAGCGACCCGTCAGGTTTGTAGATCTTGTCAGGGTCTTTTGGATCGACGATCAGGTTAGCGAAGTAAAAAGGACGCCAGATCATATTCTGACTGCGATCGAATTGCCTCCACGTCTTGCCGCCGTCGTCCGAGCGATACAGTCCATCCTTCGGAATTTCAGCTTCGATGAACGCGTAAACCGTAGTTGGCTTTGAAGGAGCAACGGCAACCGCCACCCGGCCCCACGGCTTCGAAGGCAATCCCTGACTACTTTTTGCGTCGAGTTCAGTCCAGGACGCGCCGCCGTCGGTGCTCTTGAAGAGACCG
The DNA here is from genome assembly GCA_035469005.1 of Pyrinomonadaceae bacterium. Classification (GTDB taxonomy): domain Bacteria; phylum Acidobacteriota; class Blastocatellia; order Pyrinomonadales; family Pyrinomonadaceae; genus UBA11740. The sequence goes on from DATISD010000187.1 coordinate 7,738, forward strand.
CTGCCGCTGAAGGCGTCCGGTCCCTCGCCGCCCGATCTGAACGTCCATCCCTTGCGTCGAAAATCCCACATGCCGGCGTAGATCGTCCGCGGATTTTGACGATCCATGGAGATCATTGAGCAGCCGGTCGAAAGGTTTGCTCCGGCCAGAATTCTGGTCCACGTCTTTCCGCCATCGGTGGTTTTGTAGAGTCCGCGCTCTTCGCCATCGCTCCACAGCCGTCCCGGCGCGCAGACGTAAACAGTATCGGTCGAGTTGGGGTCGACCAGAATCTTAGCGATTCGTTCCGAGTTCTTCAGACCAACATTGGTCCAATTCTCGCCGCCGTCGATAGATTTATAGACGCCATCGCCGATCGAGACACTGTTGCGCGTCCAGGCTTCGCCGGTGCCGACCCAAACGACCTTCGGATTCTTTGGATCGATCGCGATCGCTCCGATCGATTGCACTGGCTGCTTATCAAAGACCGGTTTGAACGTCGCGCCTCCATTTAAAGATTTCCAGACTCCGCCGCTCGCCGCACCGACAAATATTGTCAGACGCTGGCCTTCCTGCACGGCGTCCACAGCAGCGATGCGTCCACTCATCGTGGCTGAACCGATGTTGCGCGCGCCCAGACCAGAGATTGTTTCCGAATCGAATTTCGCGGGCGTCTGAGCCGTAGCAACGCCAAGCATCGCCAAATTAAGAATAGCCTGAAAGATCAGGACAGAAATTTTGCAGGTCATGAATTGTTCCTCGCTGAGGGTATGTTCGGCTCCGTTAGAAGCCGAATATTTATAGAAATATTTCGCGCCTACGGCGCTGAGAACGGTGACAGCCGAGACTATTGGTCATGGTTTCTGTTCCGGCTTCGCAGTCTTTGGCATCGCGAACCGTTGGTCATCGAGTTGCACGTTAGCTTCAATCTTGTCGTAGACGTATTTTGATTTGTCCGAGCGGCCTTTGGCGTTGATCTCTACCGAGTAGGCTATATACCAACCGTTAACCAGTTTGTAATCGGCCAGGGCCGTCTCGTATTCCCGTTCCTCTCCTCGCACGATTCGTTTTGTATTGACCTTGATCGGCATGTAAAAATCGGTGTCCAGATAGAAAACGTAAACATCACCGTTTGACTTGGTAACTTTCAGTTTGTAGGTGTCAGTGCCTTCGAACTTATCCATGCCAAGAAATTCGACCTTATTCCCCTTGCGCTTGTAATCAACCAATGGCCCGTCGAAGTCGGCATCGTCCACGATTGATTTCAACTCTTCTTCGCCGAGCGCCTCCGGATCCTTCTTTCCGTTCCATGGTTCAATCTTCCATCCCGTCTTTCCGTCATAAGCATTGATCGCAGTCATTCCCTGGAGCGAGAATTCTTCACGCACAGATGCGTCGCGCTTGTTCTCCTGGAGTATCACTGCTTCAAATCCGCCACCACCGATGAACTTGCCGGTGCGTCGCAGCGTTTGGACTGCCTGGATCTTATCCATGCCGCCGACCGCCTTAATGTAGCGGCCGATAATTTCATCCGCAGTTTGCGCCACAGCGGAAAATGCCGACAGGGTAATGACGGCAGTAAGTCCCAAAATCCTGAGCATGAGATTCTCCTTCTGAACAGCTGAGTTGAGATGCTTGATCTTACGGCTGAACCAGCGGATAGGTTTTATTTCAAAATCCGTCATTGGCGCAAGTCTTTTTCCAATGTAGCGACCCGCGCATTCTGCGCGTGATTTCACGGGCGGGACGCCCGTGCCGCTCTTCGACTGAGGGACTACCGAGTCTTTTCCCAAGCGAAATTTCGGATTTCTATTCATTGACATTCGCGCGCACGGCAGAATACTCTCCGTGGTTAATCTGAGATTCAGAGTAATCGGGCGTATTCCGCGCTCCTTCCGGAGCGAAGAGATTTCTTCAGCCGATTGTTACTATAAATCTGCGGTTGTTAAAAGGGCTTCATAACTTCATAACTCCGGCAAATTCACTCTTTATCCAGTATCGCAAGCAAGACCGTTGCCTCCAGACGCGCCTCGCATTACAATCGCGGCCGAAAAAGCGTTCCTTCGGTTTGTCCCGAATCGAAAAACAATGATGAAGGATTCCAATCACGCGCCGTTGGCTGAAGAGTTGCGAGGTGAGATTGAGCCCGCTCATGAGGCAAGCGAGGCGCACTATCGGGAATTGTTTGAAAATTGCCGCGACGCGATTTACGTTCACGACCTCAGCGGTCGCTATACCCTGGTAAATCGAGCCGCTGAACAACTCTCCGGCTACCAGCGTGAAGAAATTCTGGGAAAACACTACTCGAATTTCGTAGCGCCTCGTCACCTGAAGGAGGCGCGCGAAAACTTCTGCCGCAAACTTGACGTCCCGATCGAAACGACTTACGAAGCGGAAGTCGTTTGCAAGAATGGCACGCGAATTCAAGTCGAAGTCAGCAGTCGAATGATTTATGAAAACGGCGAAGCCGTCGGAGTCCAGGGAACGGTGCGCGACATCACTGAGCGGAAGCGAGCTCAGGAGATTCTGCACACGTATTCGCACCGCCTAATCGAAGCGCAGGAGGCTGAACGGCAAAATATCGCCCAGGAGTTGGACGACGAAATCAGTCATGTCCTGGCAGAGTTGCGAGGCAAATTATCTTTAATTCAAAACGAGACGGAAGCGTCTCGGGTTCAATCCCAGGTAGTCGAGGCAATCGAAAGAGTTGATGAAGCGTTGGTCCAGGTCCGCGACCTGTCGCTGGATCTGCGCACCTCGCAACTCGACGAGTTGGGCCTGGTCGCGGCGCTGCGTTGGTACGTCACTCGTTACACGATGCGCAGCGGGAGTGTGGCCGAAGTAATCGGAGATTCGGCCATGGGGTCGTTGCCGCACGAAGTTGAAACGGCGTGTTTCCGGATCGCCCAGGAGGCTTTGGCAAACACGGCGCGGCATTCGCGGGCAACAAAAGCCACTGTTCATCTCGAGAGACGTAAAGGACAACTGCACCTGACCGTGCACGACAACGGAATTGGATTTAATTCCCGGAAGCTTCTGGACGGCACCACATCAGCCGGGGCGCCCGGGCTTCGTGGAATGCAGGAACGCGCTCTGGCAATCAGGGCCCAAATCGAGATCAATTCAAAGCCGGGTTCCGGCACAGACATCATTCTTGACGTTCCGTTGGTTTAGACCGTTTGTCGTCCGTCTGAGAATTTGCACTAAGAGCGATCAAAAGGAATGAGCAAAGGTTACGGAACCGGGAGCGGTAGCGAGCGGGATGAGGGCGCACCTTAGACTGTTCCGCGATGTCGGTTCGGCACTTAAATCCACCTTCCAAAAGAAAGTAGCTTCTTGATCTCGCTCGCTACCGCTCGCGGTTCGGTACCGCACTACCGTTGGGGGCGGCTGCTTAGACGTGAGCTAATTGAAAGCTGCCCAGAATCCGCGGCACTCTAACCCTCGACAATCCCCCAGTCACTTAGAATGAAGATCGTCGAGCCGTGATGACATCTCCGGCTGTTGCACGGTTCGTTACGAAATGGAGGAAGCCATGCCAGATTCAGAACCCACATACACTTATCGTAACGGCGAAAGAGTCGCCCTGGCGAAGGAACCTGACGAATTTGTCGTGCGGGCGCTGCCCGATACGTTGCGAGAGATGGGCATTCCCAACGCGGAACGCCTGTCATCCCACTCGTCGCGCGTGAGAACGTCCGCGGCTAACCTCGAGCCCATGATGGCGCGGATGCGCGAGGTTGCGCCTACACACCATGCATACACTGAGGCCAGCACGGGCGATGAGTTTCTGATCACCGATCGAATCCTGGTGACGTTTCGCGAAGCCCTGCCTCCCGAACAGCTAGATGCTTTTGCGGCAAAATACGGTTTGTTCTTAAAGACCGCGTACAGCGATCGTGATTTTCTATTCCAACTTACGGATCATACCGGCGTCAATCCGGTGAAGCTGATCGTCAAGCTGAACGAAGACGAGCCGTTAGTGGCCTCAGCTGAACACGATCTGAATAAGCGCATGACCCGCTATGCTC
>DATISD010000188.1:0-3430 GCA_035469005.1 Pyrinomonadaceae bacterium
GTATCGCTGAAGCGCAGAAGCACGAGACCGTAGAGCCCGGCGACATGCGCCTCTATCAGACTCGGGCACTGACGCGCAGGAAACTTGGTACCCACACGAACGCGGAATGGACTGTGCTGGCGTCGGAAATTGAAGCGATTCACGGAAAGCGCTTTGATGATACGCCGTGGCTGCAGCAGTATTTCGATGAGCGGTATTGGTATCGCGCCGCGGATAAATACGATCCGAAGGGTGTGTCTGAGGTTGAAAGAAAAAACCTTCAACTCATCGACACCATTCGGAAGCAGCAGCGCCACGTGGCGTTGGCGCCCGGCGACATGGAGTTGTTTGAGAACAAACTGATCACCGACGCGATGTTGCGCGGTTTGAGTTTGCACGAATTGCGCCTGTTGCGAAACGAGATTTACGCCCGGCATGGCCGCGTCTTTAAGACGCTTTGGATTCAGCAGTACTTTGGCGGTCAGATGTGGTATGACCCAAAGGACGATTTCAAGGACGAAGACATCAGCGGCGCCGACAAAACGAACATTGAGACGATCGTCGCGTACGAAAACAACCTGCACAACTCGATCAGTACCAAGCCGATCACTCGAGCCTTACTTCAGGGACTGTTCGTCGAAGACGTGCGCAAGATGCGCGATGAAATCTACGCCCGCCACGGCAAAGTCTTTAAAGAGCCGTGGACGCAAAAGTATTTCGCCAGCTTCGATTGGTACAAGGTCAATCCGAATTACAGCGATGCGTCATTGAGTCCGGTCGAGAAAGGAAATCTCGTGGTCATTGCAGCTTACGAAAAGAAAGCCGTAACTGCGATGAGCACGATAGAGGGTTGATAAGGCCAACTTTGGGTCCCGCGTGACGGGACCGAGACAAGCAGTAGGCAGAGAGGGCGGGAGGTTCCCGCCCTTTTCAGGTTTTGCCTGATTAATGAAATCCTGAGATTAAGGAATCGGTTTCGATAAAACTGTCGCGATCAATTCATCCAACCCGGCGTCCGAGTTGTTGTGGAAGTTCTTGTACAGGGCGGTCAATTGCGCAAGGATCTTCGCGCGGGCTTCCTGCTGCTCAGGCCTGGTGCTGAGAGCGACGGCGCGAGCGTAAGCGTCGGTTGTTTGCTCGATCAGATGCTGAATGCGATTGAGCATCGCCGTCTGTTCAGGCGATGCTGGTTTTCCGCCGAACTTTTCGTTGTATTGCGCTGAGAGCTGGGCGAACTCACCTTTCAGAATTGAAACTCCAAGACGATGGTACGCTGAGGGGTCGGTCCGATATGGACCATCAGCCTTAACTGCTTTCTCAAAAGCAGCTGCAGCTTCAACCGGCTGGTCGTCTTTTACAAACCACCCCAGAGCAAAGTTGAGAAAGCCGCGAGCCACCTCCAGGTTCTTAAAGGGATCCGCTTTTGAAATTTTTCCCGCCTCAAGCAGCTTGATGGCAAGCCGGGCATAGTCACTGGCCTCCGATACAAAGCCCGTCTTACCGGCGACGGCGCTCTCATAACCGGCTTCCACCATGAGACTCAGGGCCAGGAAGTACTCGGGATCAACCTTTACGGCCGGACGTCCAACCTCGAAGACCTTGGCGTAGTTCTTGGCGTCGTACGCCGCAAATAGTTCGCGGCCGTGCATTTGGCGCTCGTATTCAACAACAAAACGGCGGACCTCTTTGGTTTCGCTGTCATTTTCGCCGCCCCAACGGCGCAGATAATCCTTGGCGGTCGGGTAAGCAAATCTTTGCTGATTCGGGTCAGGATTTCGCTTGTAATCGTTGAAGCGCGCGTACAAGCCTTCCTTATCATTGTCATTGTACGCGGAAGTCATGGTGGGATTCTGAGGGCTGATTGGGGGGAGGTTGGGATTCGAAGTCGTAGTGGTTTGAGCCAGGCCCCCGCAAGCGCCAATCAAAGAGCAGAGGATCGCAAAAAAGAGGCGGTGCTGTTTAGAACTCAACATCATGGCCGTGATCATACAAAGAAAAGCGCTGTGGGGGAAGGCGATTTCGATACTTTTTCCGGGCAACGATTTGGTGCTCAAAACTCAAAAGTTCAAAGGCTTTTTCGGAGGATGTGACCCCGAATGTTCCAGCCGCGAGCGGATGTCTTGAGTCCTCGTTAGAAAATCGTGTTCGTCAACAGTAATAACGTGACTGTCGCGATAAATTACCTTGCCTGCGACGACGGTCAAAATTACGTCGTGACCCGATGAAGAGAAGATCAGTGCATCGACTGGACTGCTGACCGGTTGCTGGTGGGAACCAGCCAGACTGACGACAACAAGGTCGGCCTGTTTGCCTTCTTCGAGGCTTCCGATGCGATCGTCAAGGCCCAACGCGCGAGCACCGCCGAGAGTCGCGGTGTACAAGGCCTGGTCCGGGCTGATTGCGTCGGCGTTCCCATCGAGCCGCGCCATGAGCGTCGCGAAGCGGGCTTCTTCAAAAATATCGCAGGTATTGTTGCTGGCGACTGAGTCACTCCCCAGGCCGACGTTAATTCGAGTTGTGACAAACTGTGGAAACGGGGCGCGTCCGTGACGAAGCTTTGCATTTGACTTTGGGCAATGCGCGACGCCGGCACCCGCGCTCTTGATGAGTTCAAAGTCTGCTTCATCAACGTTAATACAGTGCGCCAGCAATGGTTGCGTGTCGAGCACACCGTGCTTTTCTAAATATCGAATGGTCGAAACACCAGGCGCATGCCATTCAATGCCGCGCATCTTCAACCCCTCAGCGAATGCGCCGCGGCCTTCGGTCATAAACAACCGCTCAGCTTCTGATTCCGCCGCGTGCATCATCAATGGCAGCTTTTCTTCAATTGCCAGCCGCGCAATCATTTCCAGTTGGGGGGTGCTGACGGTGTAAGGCGCGTGCGGCGAAACGCCTGCGCGGACCTGATCCGTTTCCAACACTCGCATCTCAGCCACCTGATCGCGAAGCCTGGCAAAATTCTCGGCAGCGACCTTTGCGTCCGGCCCGAACGACTCCTGATATACGATGCTGCGCAGGCCAACCTCTTTCAGCGCTCGCATCGACTGAACGGCGGAGGAGCTGGAGTCGCCGAGGCACGTGACGCCCGCGCGGGCTGCTTCGATCGCGCCGCACATCGAAGATGCAAATAAGTCTTCGTTCTTCATAGCCAGGCGTGCGACCGTCAGTTTCCTTAGCCACGCGAAGAAATCACCCTCTTCGTTTTCGAGGAATCCTCGCATGACTGTCAGCTCCAGGTGCGAATGCGCATTGACCAGTCCCGGCAGGATTGCAGCATCGACAAAATCATTTACCGGTGCATCGGGAAACTCGGTTACTATTTGTGCACGCTGACCCACGGCGAGGATGGTTTGTCCTTCGATTGCGACCGCGCCATCATCGATTGGTGGCGAAGTGACAGGCAGGAGCCAGCGCGCTGAGTAAATGAGGGGCATCTGTCAGGAAAGTA
>DATISD010000189.1:0-2851 GCA_035469005.1 Pyrinomonadaceae bacterium
GACTTCAAATAGAAATTCTTCAGGAAGAGCTTGCTGTTCTTATTGAAATAATCAAGCGAGATCAAGAGCGCGGTCTGCTCGTAATTATTGTTGTTGCGCTGTGACCATTTGGCGCGCGGCAACGGCGGGTTCTGTTTGTACCAGGTGCGCTGGTACTCGTCAGGTGACAGAGTCCGCGTCAAGGTGTCGGCGCCGGCGTTGCCAAACGTTTCATACAAACGGCTGATGCCGTTGTGCGTGGCGGCGATGAACATTAAATAGCCGGGCGACCAGGTATCAAACGTTCCATGGGCAAAGACGCCCGGCATGCCGAACTTAGTCATCTCGGAAACGTTTTTCCAGCCAATCAACTGCCATTCATCAGTCAAAATCGGATCGACCCAGGCGTTATAAGGCCCGTCGCCGATCGTATTGTCGTAAAGGTATGGGACTGATTCGTGCAGGTCGTGCAGCACCTGCGGTTTCCAATTGAGGTAGACATTCATAATGTTGCGCGTAAGCTTCAGCGACATGCCCATCGCGTCGCGATTGTTGTCGTGCGCCACGTAGTGTCCCCAGTAGATTAGCGGCGGCCAGTTCTGTCCGGGATGCGCGAGGTGCCAGTTGTAAACATCGACCATGCGATCGCGGCCATCGACTTCGACGACCGGCGTGATTAGCGTGACCATGCCGTCGCGAATTGATTTGATGTAAGGACTTTCGTCGACGACGAGACGATACGCTAGTTCCATCAGGGCGGTTGGCGCGCCCGTCTCAGGCGAGTGAATTGTTCCGGTGATGTAGTAGATAGGGAACGATTGATCGACCAACCGATCGGCTTCCGCATCATCCAGATTGATCAGGCGCGGATCAGCCAGCTTGTTGAGGCGAGCTCGATTCTCTTCGAGCTTTGCCAGCAATGCTTCCGAGGCCACCGCAACTGCGATCATCTCGCGGCCTTCTTCGGTCGTGCCGATGGAAAAAATCTTCACGCGCGGGCTCGCCTTCTCGAGCATGCGCATGTACCTGTAAACGTCTTCAGCGTAGGGCAATTTCCCGGGCGCGCCGGCCACATCGCCAAGCACTGCTTTGGGCGTCGGCACGTTCGGCGAGGCCGGCAGGTAATTGGTCAGCGGCGAATTGAAGAATTTTTCCGTGGTGTATTCAGCTATCTTTCTCGTGTATTCGTCGTCGACTGGCTGAGCAGTGTCGCGCGCATAACCGTTTTGGGCCTGGATTGTTAAGGCACCGACGCAAAGAAATGAAACGCCTGCCAAAAGCAAGCCGCTGATCCGTTTAAGGTTCATTTGTGACTCCTAAAGAGTGGCGACATCAAGTGAAATGGAACTTTGGTCGATTCGCAGAGAAGAAGATGCTTTTAAGCTAAACGTGGAAGTAAGTCAAATATTGGGCTGACTTGCCATTTCACGCCTTCGGCGCAATCTGCGGTACTGGTTCATTTTCAATCCAAAAGGAAGCAGTGCGGTTCCTGGTAGCAAGGCCCGTCAGGGCCGAAATATTTGTAGAAGTGGAGTAGCAAGAAATGCTTAAGGCCCTTTATAGGGCCGACATCATCGCGAGGGCGCCAAGGCCTTAGGATCCAAACTCACGTTCGTTCTACAAACCTCGGATCATGCTTCTTTACAAAAACGGAACCCGGTTCCTACAATCAAATTGAATCGCCAACAATTTGACCGTGCCTCAACTTAAAGAAGAAATAGAACCCCGCTCATCATTGGGAGGAGAACGCTCTTCGCCGAGCGCTCAGCCGCCCGCAGAATCTGCGCCTCCCGAAGTCAAACCCATCCCCAAGGTTGCCGGCGGCGCCACATCGGCGCTCGCAGCGGCGCGCTTTGCTTTCGGCGAGATGGGCGCCATTCGCGCCACGCGCACGCTGCTGCTACTAAATCAGAAGCAAGGCATCGATTGTCCGGGTTGCGCCTGGCCTGAGCCGGACGGCGAGCGCTCGCATTTTGAATTCTGCGAAGAAGGCGCCAAGCATGTTGCCGACGAAGCCACGACCAAACGCGTAACGCCGGAATTCTTTGCAAAGTGGAGCGTCAAAGAATTGGCCGAGCAATCGGACCTTTGGCTCAATCAACAAGGGCGTATCACCCATCCCATGGTTTTGCGCGAAGGAAGCGATCAATACGAAGCCATTGATTGGCCGGATGCGTTCGCTTTGATCGCAAGCGAATTGAATTCGCTCTCCTCGCCCGACGAAGCAATCTTTTACACCTCGGGGCGCACCAGCAACGAAGCGGCGTTTCTTTACCAACTCTTCGTGCGGCAGTTCGGAACCAACAACCTGCCGGACTGCTCGAATATGTGCCACGAATCCACCGGCACCGGCCTGAAAGAAGCGCTGGGCTTTGGCAAGGGAACAGTCAAGCTGGAGGATTTCGATCTGTGCGATGCGATCTTCATCATCGGGCAGAATCCCGGCACCAATCACCCGCGGATGCTGACGACCCTGATCGAGGCCAAGCGGCGGGGCTGCAAAATCGTTCATATAAATCCGTTGCCTGAAGCAGGAACGACGCGCTTCAAACATCCAAGAGAGGTTTGGACCTGGCTTGGCTCGGGCACAAAGCTCGCCGATCTCTTCGTGCAAGTGCGCATCAACGGCGACGTGGCTTTGCTGAAAGGCCTGATGAAAGAGGTCCTTGACGCGGAAGCTCATCGGCCGGGCCAGGTTATCGATCACGAATTCATCAATCGCCGTACGAGCGGATTTGTGGAGTTCAGGGAGGCGCTGCGAAAGGTTCATCTCGGCGACATACTGGAGCAGTCGGGCGTCACGAAGGTTACGATTGAAGATGCCGCCCGGATTTTTATCCAATCGGAGCGCGTGATCTTTTGTTGGGCGATG